>PCCF01000026.1 GCA_002731945.1 Rhodobiaceae bacterium
CTTGGCTTTTCCAACAGCCTTAGCCGAGCCAAATGAATTTAATAGTGCTCTTTTTCTTTTGGTCCCTATTCCTGGTATTTCATCCAAAGGATTAAACATAATGGCTTTATTTCTTTTCAATCTATGCGTTCCAATAGCAAATCTGTGAGCCTCGTCACGTAATCTTTGTAGATAAAATAACACTGGATCATTACTTTTGAGTATAATCTTTTCTTTATTTAAAAGATGAAATGTTTCATTTCCATCATTCCTTTTTTTTCCTTTAGAAATTCCAACTATTTCAATTTTTTCTATTTTAGCGTCTTTAAGAGCCTTCTTTACCATGCTGACTTGACCGGTACCACCATCAATTATTATGAGATTAGGAAAATCTAAGTCATCAGGATTTTTATTTTTTAATCTTAGAAATCTTCTGTAAAGCACTTCATACATCATTCCAAAATCATCATTACTTTTAGCATTTTTAATATTAAATTTTCTGTATTGGTCTTTTCTAAAACCTTCTTTGTCTGCTACAATCATTGCGCCTGTTGAGTGTGATCCTTGAATATGACTATTATCATAAGCTTCTATTCTTTGAGGTATTTTTTCTAAGTTAAAGATCTCTTTAAGACCTCTTATGTTGTCAAAATTTGATATTATTTCTTTCATATACCTTTTAAGGGCTTGTTTGGAATTATCTAAAGCATGTTCTATTATTAGTTTCTTTTCTCCCTTTTGAGGAGCCATAACTCTAATATGTCTATTATATTTTTGTGATAAAACTTTTTCTATGATTTTAGTGTTTCTAAATTTATTACTTACAAGAATTAGCTTAGGAGCAGTTTTATTCGAATAAAATTGGGATATAAAGGACTCTAATATTTCATCTTTATCCAAACCGTTAATGTTGTTTATAAAAAAAGGCTTATTTCCCATATTCTTCCAGGACCTAAAAAAGAAAACTTGTATACAAGCTATTTTACTGTTCTGATCAATTGCAAAAACATCAGCTTCTTTAAGATTTTTTGGATTGATACTTAAGGATATTCCGAGGTTAGCTAAAGCTATTATTCTATCTCTATAATATTTGGCTTTTTCGTAATCAAGTTGATCTGAGGATTCTCTCATCTTTTTGGCAAGTCTCTTTTTTATTCCATCAGACTTTCCCTTGAAGAAAAATTTCGCTTCTTCGACTAGTTTCTCATAATCTTTTTTAGATATTTCATCTGTACACGGCCCTGAACATTTTTTTATTTGAAATAATAGACATGGCCTTTCTCTGTTTTTAAAATAAGAATCAGAACATGTTCTTAAAAGAAATGTCTTTTGAAGAATATTTATTACTTTGAATACTGATCCCTCCATTGCGTAGGGGCCAAAATAATCTCCTTTTTCCTTCTTTTTCCCTCTATGCTTTTTAATACGAGTTGGTGAGAAATTTTTAGTAAAGTGAATATAAGGAAAGGATTTATCGTCCCTCATTAGTACGTTATATTTAGGTTTATGAAGTTTTATCAAATTTACTTCTAGCAGAAGAGCGTCTTCTTCATTTTCGGTTACTGTAAATTCAACATCCTTAATCAAGCTAATCATTTTAGTAATACGATTATTATGACCACTCTTTCTTCCATAACTCTGCAGTCTTTTTTTTAGATTTTTTGCCTTGCCTACATATAAGACTGAATTATTTTTCCCCATCATTCTGTAGACACCTGGCGAGCCAGGAATAGTCTGTGTTGTTTTATTTATTATTTTCTGCCCAATCATGATTTTATCTTCAATATTTAATTTTAAAAGTTAATATTATTACACTTTACTGTAAATTTTAATTGTGGATAACTCTGTTGAAAAATACAGTGACTTTTAAATTTTTTTTTTTTTTTAATTTGCGTTTAATAAATTATAAAATTAAATATTACTTAAATACTTGATTTTATTATATTTTCTTATAATGCTAATTTAAACTAGGAAAAATTTTAATTCTAGCCACTTAAAGCCTAGATTTAGGGGAAAAATGGACCTAAAGAAAATCACTAATATGAAAGTAAATGTACTTTTAATACACATTAAATTTTAAGTTACTGAAAATAAATGATTATTTAACATTCTATTCTTTATAAATTTTACCTTTTTTAACTTCCCATTTTAAGTGTTCGCCTCCATCTAACGTAATCATCTGCCCTGTGAATGAATAGGAAAAAATTATGAAATCAACTGCCTTGTTTATTTCTTTAAGATCAGGTCCTTTCCGAAGTGGAAGAGACTGTATTTGCTTAATAAAATCATTATTTGTTTGTCTTGAATTTTTTAATGTAGGGCCCGGCCCCAATGCACATACTCGAACCTTTGGGCTAAAGGCTTGAGCAAGAGTTTTAGTTAAATACCATAAGCAATTTTTAGATGCATAATATGAAATAAAATCGGGTCTATTATTCAGAACGCCCTGATCAACAATATTTACTATTACGCCTGACTCATTTTTTGAGAGTGAATCGTAGAAATATTTGGATAAAAATAATGGGGCTTTAACGTTAATTTCTATATGTCGATTCCAATCGTATTCTTTTAATTTAGAAACATTATCTTTCTCAAAGATTGAAGCGTTGTTAATTAACAAACTTAAGTCCTCATATTTTTCTTTAATTTTTGGAATAAGGTCTTTGACGTGTTTCTCTTTGCTTAAATCTGCCTTTATTATTTCTGCAGACCCCCCTGTTTTAATTATTTTTGATCTTAATTGAAGAGCTGCTTTTTGATTAGTTTTAAAATGAATAATAACATTCCATCCGGATTTTGCTAGATGTTTTGATATAGATGCGCCAATCCTTTTTGCTCCACCTGTTACTAATGCTGTACCAGGTTCAGTGCTTTTACTATCCTTTTTTATCAAAGTTATTTCCTTTTTTTCTCTTTTGTTTTGAAGAACTTCTTGCCATTGGATCGTTAAAGAATTTTAAAGATGTTTCTTCCAATCTCCTAATTTCGTCTCTAATTTTTGTAGCATTTTCAAAATCTAAATCTTCAGCAAATCTTATCATTTTTTGATTTAGTTCTTTTAAGTGACTTTCTAGATTATTTCCCATCAACATATCATCATCAAAAAATTCTGGGGTTTCTATTGAAATATGATCTTTTGCGTACACACTACTAAGAATATCTTTTATATTTTTCTTAATAGAACGAGGACTTATACCGTTTTTTTCATTATATGATTTCTGTATTTCTCTTCTTCTTTCTGTTTCATTAAGGGCCCTTTCTATAGAGCCGGTTATTTTATCGGCATATAATATTACCCTTCCATCTATATTCCTCGAAGCCCTTCCGATTGTTTGAATTAAAGATGTTTCAGATCTCAAGAATCCTTCTTTATCAGCATCTAATATAGCCACTAATGAACATTCAGGAATATCAAGCCCTTCTCTTAGTAGATTTATTCCTACCAAAACATCAAATAGACCACTTCTAAGGTCCCTTAATATTGCAATCCTTTCTAGAGTATCAATATCAGAGTGTAGATAACGAACTTTGATATTTTGTTCGTTCATATATTCAGTAAGGTCCTCAGCCATCTTTTTTGTTAAGACAGTTACAAGAACTCTTTGATCCTTTTTGGATACTTGATTACATTCGAAGATCAAATCATCTACTTGATTAGTGGCTGGACGAACAATACACTTAGGATCCATCAGCCCTGTGGGGCGTATTATCTGTTCTACAAAAGATCCTTCAGTTTCATTTAGTTCCCAAGGGCCAGGAGTAGCAGATACAAAAACGCTTAAGGGCCGCATTGCATTCCATTCCTCAAATTTTAGAGGTCTGTTGTCTATACATGAGGGCAACCGAAATCCATATTCTGAAAGAGTGGATTTCCTATTAAAATCCCCACGATACATTCCTCCTAACTGAGGAACTGAGACGTGACTTTCATCTACAAAAATTAGTGCATTTTCTGGAAGATACTCAAATAACGTAGGTGGCGGCTCCCCAGGTCTTCTGCCGGTGAGATATCTTGAATAATTTTCAATCCCAGAACAAATTCCGGTAACTTCCATCATTTCAAGATCAAAATTAGTTCTTTGCTCTAGCCTTTGCATTTCTAGTAATTTATTTGATTCTTCGAGCTCTTTTAATCTCTTTCGAAGATCTTTTTTTATTTCTTTTGCTGCTTGTTGAAGGGTAGGGCGGGGAGTGACATAATGAGAATTTGCGTATAACTTTATGTGATCAAGATCCCGAGTTTTTTTTCCTATGAGAGGATCATATTCCCCAATATTTTCTACCGCTTCCCCCCATAAAGATATTCTCCATATTCTATCTTCCAGGTGAGCAGGCCAAATTTCAATAGAATCGCCTCTTACTCTAAAGGTACCACGAGTGAAGTTCGTATCGTTCCTTTCATATTGAAGATTTACAAGATTTCTAAGTATTTGCTCACGGGAGAGCTCATCATCTTTAGAAATGAATAGAGTCATATTTGAGTAGGTTTCTACAGAACCAATGCCATAGATACATGATACCGAACAAACTATTACAACATCATCTCTTTCTAAAAGGGAGCGTGTTGCAGAGTGCCTTAACCTATCTATATGTTCATTGATAGATGAATCTTTCTCAATATAGGTATCAGTTTTTGGAACATATGCCTCAGGCTGATAATAATCGTAGTATGAAACAAAATATTCCACTGCATTTTCGGGGAAAAAATCTTTGAATTCCCCATATAATTGGGCGGCTAACGTTTTATTTGGCGCTAAAACTAGCGCTGGTTTTTGTGTTTTCTCAATAATTTTTGCCATCGCAAAGGTTTTACCAGATCCTGTTACCCCCAATAGAACTTGTGATTTTTCATTTTTTTTAATGCCATTCACTAGCGATTTAATTGCTTCAGGTTGATCGCCAGCAGGATCAAACTCTGAAACTAATTTAAACTTTATTCCAGCTTCGAGTTCTTTTTTAGGCAGATTATTCCTTGTAAGCGCATTTCCCCATAATGGNTCTATATCTGGTTCTGGAAAAGAATTTACCATCTTCAAATTAGNTCTTCGCANAATTCCTTNATTCTCTCGCATGCTACCTTTAAATTTTCTAATGAAGTTGCGTAGGAGATTCTGAAATAAGGAGAAAGACCAAAAGCTTCACCTTGCACAACACTGACTAATTTTTCTTTTAGTAGTAACATTGAAAAGGTACTATCGTTCTTGATGATTGAACCTTCTTTATATTTCTTTCCTATGAGTCCCGAACATGATGGATAAACATAAAAAGCTCCTTTAGGTTTTAAACATGTGATTCCTTTGCAATCATTTAACGATTTAACTATATAGTCTCTTCTTTCTTCAAAAGCAGTTAACCATTCTTTCAAGAAATCATCTGAACCGTTCAAAGCTTCAACTGCTGCCCATTGACTTATTGAGGAAGGGTTAGAAGTAGATTGCCCCATGAGTTTTCTCATAGAATCGATAATTTCTTTTGGAGCTCCACAGTATCCAATTCTCCATCCTGTCATTGAGTGAGATTTAGAAACCCCATTCATTGTTAGTGTTCTAGAAAATAAATCTTCATGAATTTGAGCAATTGTTACAAACTCTTCGGAGTTTTTATATAAAATATGTTCGTATATATCATCGGATAATATGAAAACTTCCTTATGTTTTTTTAATACCTCATAAATTTCCGTAAGTTCTTCTTTTGAATAAACTTCACCTGTGGGATTAGAAGGGGAATTGAGTATCAACCATTTTGTTTTTTTAGTAATTGCTCTTTCAAGGTTCTCCGGTTTCATCTTAAAGCTATCTTCTTCAGAAGCTTGAATAATTATTGGTTTTCCTCCTCCCAGTCTGACTATATCCGGATAACTTACCCAGTAAGGAGAAGGAATTAACACTTCATCTCCCTCGTTTAAAGTTGCAAGCATGGCATTGTAAATTATTGCTTTACCTCCTGGCGCAACAGAAATATTTTCCTTTTCATACTCAAGACCATTATCACGAGAAAACTTGTTAATTATTGCCTCTTTTAGTTCATCTATTCCATCAACAGAGGTATATTTAGTTTCACCATTTTGTATTGCTTTAATTGCCGCTTCCTTGATATGGATAGGTGTATCAAAGTCAGGCTCACCAGCGCTTAAACTGACAATATCCTTTCCTTCTCCCTTTAATTCTCTAGCTAATTGGGTCATTAACATAGTCGCAGAAGGTGGAATATTTTTAAGATTATTAGATAGTTTTATTGACATTATAATCACCAAACAACAAAAGTGGCACAAAATATGACGAATATCGTAAATATGTAATAAACATTCGATCTTTATGATCATTATAACGCATGTTACGATCTTTGCTAATAAGGGATCTGTTTATTTTATGAACGAAAAATATAAAAAAGAACTTGGCGCCGTAGAAACGGTAAAAAGAATCTGGAGTAATTATGCCTCTGGATTATCGGGATATCTGTATCTTGCTCTTTTTTGTAATGCGATTGTTGCTATCAGCACGCCAGCATTACCCGAATTAATTAGGAGAGTGATAGATGATATCTTTATTGGCAAAGATCAAAACATGCTTGTAATTCTACCAGTTGTTGCAGTTATAATTATGTTAATTAGATCTATTGGTACTTATGGCGCAAATGTTTCTATTAATGTTATAGGACAAAGGTTAGTAGGGTCATTACAAGAGGATTTGTACAATTCACTGTTGAAGGCAGATCTTGCTTACATTAATTCAGTTCATTCTGCGAGATTCATTTCTAATTTTACAGCAGACTCTACAAAATTAAGAGAAACAATGTCTTCGGTAGTTGTAAATTTATCGAGAAACATTTTAATGGTTTTAGGTCTTATGGGTTATTTATTCTGGGTAGAGCCCAATCTAGCAGTAATTTTTATCTTAGTCCTGCCCCCGGCAGCAATTGGACTTAGAATATTGGGAAGGAAACTGAGGAAAGCTATTAGACTAAGTTTGGAGGAGATAGGCACTCTTTCATCATTGGTATCTGAAACTTTAAGAGGAATGAGAATTATAAAGGCATATAGAAAAGAAAATGTTTACTCTGAAAAGGCTATAAAAATTATCAAAAAGGTTGTTTCTTTGTCTATGAAAGGTGTAAGAGCCCGATCAGCTTCAGCTCCAATTATGGAAATGGTAACGGGTTTTGCGATAGCCGGAATTATTTATTATTCCGGAAATAAATCGATTGATGGAAGTATGAGTGTAGGAAGTTTTATGGCCTTTACGACCGCTGCTGGTTTGTTGTACGATCCTCTAAAGGCAGTAGCTAATCTACAAGCTATGCTTCAAGAAGGAGTTGCTGCTTCTCAAAGATTATTTCCTATATTAGATAATAATCCAACCGTGGTTGATAACCTCAAAACGAAAGAAATTGTTGATTCTATAGGAGAACTGGAATTTGATAATGTGTCTTTTTCCTACCCTAATACTTTCCAATATGTATTGAGAAATGTTTCTTTAAGGATAATGCCTGGTGAAACAGTCGCCTTAGTAGGTCCATCCGGCGCAGGGAAATCTACTCTTTTAAATTTAGTGCCTAGATTTTACGATTCAACAGAGGGTACGGTAAAAATTGATAAGATTGATGTAAAAGATCTTTCTCTAAAATCCGTACGTGATACTTCATCATTAGTTACTCAAGATGCGCTAATCTTTGACACTTCAGTAAGAGAAAATATTATGTTTGGAGCTAAAGGTGTGGGTGAAGATGTATTCATGTCAGTATGTAAAGAAACCTTGGTTGATGAATTTGTTAAAGAATTCCCTGAAGGATATGAAACTGTAGTAGGAGAAGGAGGAGTCAAAATTTCTGGAGGACAAAGACAAAGAATTGCGATAGCAAGAGCTATGATAAAGGATTCCCCCATATTGTTGCTGGATGAAGCAACCTCATCATTGGACAGTGAATCAGAACAAAAAGTTCAAATCGCTCTTCGAGCGTTACTTAAAGAAAAAAGTGCTCTTATAATTGCCCATCGTCTTTCTACCGTGCGAGATGCTGATATGATATATGTATTTGACAAAGGGAAGATTGTTGAAAAGGGAAAGCATGAACAATTATTAGATAACAAGGGACTTTATTCTCTCCTGTTTAAGACTCAGTTTCCGGAGGATGCTATTGAATAAAAGATTATGGATTTATTTATTATCAAATGCCTTTTCAATTTTTATTAGACTTGTCTATTCCACAAATAGGTGGGAACATTTTAATTATGAGCTTCCTAAGAAATATTGGTTGAATAACAAACCTTTTATTTGGATTCATTGGCACGGTCAGAGTTTGATGCTACCAAGATCTTGGGATCATTCTTCGCAAGAGCTTTTTGCTTTGGTTTCTAAACATGGTGATGGAGAATTAATAGCTAACACTCTAAGCCGACTTCAAGTTAAATTAATTAGAGGAGCAGGAAATCCAGATAAACTAGGGATTAAAGAAAAAGGTGGTAAGGCCGCACTAAGATCCATGATTAAAACCTTGGAAGATGGAAGTTCTGTGTCATTTACAGCTGATCAACCCCCTGGTCCTGGCAGGTTAGCTGGAAAAGGGGCAATTACCTTAGCTAAACTATCTGGATGTCCAATTGTACCTGTTGCAGCTACTACTTCAAATCGATACGAATTCACAAGTTGGGATAAATTTACTATGCATTTACCTTTTGGAAAAGGAGCAGTTATTTGGGGAGATCCTATTTTTGTGTCAAAAAATGCTACAAAGGAAGAGGTAGAAAATAAAAGAAATTTACTGGAGAATTCACTTAACGAGCTAACAATAAAAGCTAACAAAGCTGTAGGAAAAAAATAAGATGCCGTTCTCAGTTAAAATTTATCGTTTCATTTCTATCTTAATCGTTCCCTTTACAAATTTTTTTCTGTTTTTCCGAGTTTTAAGAAATAAAGAGGATAAATCACGTAAAAAAGAAAGACTTGGGATTTCAAAAATACAAAATAATAATAATGAAATTATATGGTTTCACGCTGCAAGCGTTGGGGAGACGTTATCAATATTACCAATCGTAAAGATTTTAAGTGAAAATGAAAGTAATATCCTAATTACAACTGTCACTCAAACTTCATCTTCAATAATTTCAAAAAGATTTCCTAAAAATGTAGTTCATCAATATGTTCCATTTGATAGCCCTTTATATATCAAAAGATTCCTCTCAAATTGGAATCCTAAAATTGCTATTTTTATTGAATCCGAAATTTGGCCAAACTTAATAATAGAAACTAAGAAAAACAAAACAACTATTATTCTTGCCAATGCAAGGATTACAAAGAAATCATTTGGAGGTTGGTCAAGATTCCCAGCGTCTATCAAGTATTTGTTATCTTTATTTGACACAACAATCGCACAAGACAGAAAAACTTTAGAAAGATTAATTGAGCTTGGGTCTGAAAAAGTCAAGGTTTTTGGCAATTTAAAACATGATTCAGAAAAACTACCCTTTGATTCAAATAAACTAAAGTCTTTAAAGAAATCTATAGGAAGTAAAGACATTTTGTTGGCTAGTTCAACACATAAAGGAGAAGAAGAAATTATTTTTTCCGCTTATAAGGAACTTAAGAACCTAGAAAGGGATTTATTGCTTGTTATTGCTCCTAGACACCCAGAAAGGGGTAAGGAAATAGGTAAAATAGCAGCCAATTTTGGCTTCAATGAAGGTGATATAGTGTTTAGGTCAGAAGGAAAGTTACCCAGAGATAATTCCAAACTATATATATATGATACGATTGGAGAGTTAGGTGAAATATATGAAATATGCGAATATGTAATTATGGGAGGTTCATTTGTCACCAAAGGTGGTCATAACCCGATAGAACCTGCAAAATTTAGGACTGCAATATTTTCGGGACCACATTATTTCAATTTTGAAAACGAATACGAAGGTTTGATTGAATCCAAAGCAGCAAAAATTTTTAAGGATAAAATTGATATAGATATATTAAAAAATAAAAGCGAGATTCATAAGATGGCGTTAATTGCTGAAAATTATAGTATATCTTTAGGGGGGGTATCTGAACTAATAATAAAAGAGATAAAGATGCTTATGAATAAAAATGCGTAGCCCAGAGTTTTGGTGGAAAAGAACTAATAAAATTACTTCTTTGTTAAACTTTATTCCTAATACAATCGTTAATTTAAAAAATTTATTTATTAATCCATATAGGCCCAATCTCAAAGTTCTGTGTGTTGGAAACTTTACTATAGGTGGAGCGGGAAAGACACCCATGGTCAGATTCTTAAGAAAGATGTTGGAGAGAGAAGGCATTAGTTCTGCTGTTATGTTAAGGGGATACAAGGGATCAAATGCTGGTCCATTGAAGGTTGATATAAAAACACATTCTTATAAAGAAGTTGGGGATGAGGCTTTGCTTCATTCTAAAGATGGCTTAACAATTGTTTCAAAAAATAGAGTGAAAGGAAGTAAATATGCCGAAGATCTGGGAATAGATGTATTAATTCTTGATGATGGCTTTCAAAATCCTTCAATTATAAAAGATTGTAATTTATTAGTTGTTTCATCGACACAAGGGGTAGGTAATAGTTTGACGTTTCCCTTTGGACCATTAAGAGAGTCACTGGAAATTACTAGCGATAAAGTCGATATACTTGTTAAGGCCAAATTTTCAGAAGTCAGTCATTTTTCTTTTGATATAATAAATAAATATTTTAACAACATAGTTGATGCAGATTTCGTAACAGTTATTGATTCTAATTTGACGGATTATGTAGTTCTTTTCGCTGGCATGGGGGATCCTCAAAAACTTATCGACAGTGTTAAGAATAAGTGTAAAAAACTTCATGTTTTTATTAAAGATGATCACGAACCGATTAACGAAAGAACAGCAAAAGATATTCTGCAAGCAGCCCATGAAAACAATGCCGATATTCTTACAACAGAAAAAGATATAATGCGGTTACTACATTCAAAAGATGGGTCGTACGGTAAAGAATTACTATTAAAATCCAAAATGATAAAACTTAATGTTGTTTTAGACGAACCATTTCTTTTACAAAAAATTAAGCGTTTATTGGGTTAAGGTTTAAAATATAGCATATCCACCATCGACTACAAACAGATCTCCAGAATGGTAAGCTGAAGAATCTGATGCCAAATAGACTGCAATACCGGCAAAATCTTCTGGCTTTCCCCACCTTCGCATGGGTACCCTAGAGATTACTTTATCAGTAAATTTTTGGTTATTTTGATTAGGGATAGTCATGTCTGTTGCGATCCAACCAGGAACAATGGTATTAGCTCTAATTCCGTATCTAGCATGCTCGACAGTAATTCCTTTAATCATTGCTCTTATTCCACCTTTAGAGGCTGCATAAGGTTGAGTCTTTGCGGCGCCTTCAATACCTGCAAGACTAGCAACACCAATTACAGATCCCCCAGGGTCACCATTTTTTGCTCTTTCTACCATGTGTTTACAAGATTCTCTTAGGGTAAAGAAAACACCATCCAAATTAACGGATAAAACTTTTCTATAAACTTCAGTATTCATATCTTCAAAGGGACCACCAAATGCATTCATACCCGCATTAGCAAAAACTGAGTCAATTCTTCCAAAATCATTGATAACTTCAATAGTCTTTTTTTTGACTTTATCCTCTTGAGACACATCAACTTCGTATGCCTCAACTTTTGTTCCATATTGACTTAATAATTTTTTTGCCGATTCATTTTTTTCTTTATTTCTTCCCCATATGGCTACTTTACAGCCGCATGAAACTAAACCTTCTGCCATGCCAAGACCTATTCCTCCATTACCACCTGTAATTAGTGATACCTTACCAGATAAATCAAATAATTTTTTTTTCACGCTTGTAACCTTCTCATTGTTGATGTTAATGCATATAAATTAATATGCGAAGAATTTATATAATCATATTCTTATTAATTTTTAGCAACAGTTTATTTGCGGAAATAAACTTTTCAAATTTGACTATTATTAACGATAAAGATGAAAAAATTATTTTTAGAGTTGAGGTAGTTAAATCTGAAAAGTTACAAAGAAAAGGTCTGATGTATAGGGACAAATTAGCGCCCCAAACAGGAATGTTATTTTTATTTAGAAATAAAAAAAGAGCATCTTTTTGGATGAAAAATACCAATGTCCCTCTTGATATCATCTTTATAAAGCAATCAGGAATAATTGACTCAATCAAAAAAAACACGATGCCTATGAGTACAAAGAAAATTAAATCGGAATCAAAAGTAATTGCAGTACTTGAAATACCAGCGGGTGAAACCAAATTATTCAATATTTCTAAGAATTCATTTGTAGATTTAAGTGGATTGGAAGATTAAATTATTTATATATTACTTTTAATATTTCATAGGACTTTCCACCACCAGGAGTATTAACTTCAACACTATCACCTATTGATTTTCCTATTAGAGACTTGGCTAAAGGTGAGAAAATTGATATTTTCCCTTCAGCAAAATTAGCTTCAATTTCACCAACAATCATATATTTTGATTCTTTTTCACTATCTTCGTCTACTATTAAGACTGTTGCTCCAAACTTTACGTCTTTCCCTGAAAGTGTCGAAGGATCAATTACTTCTGCTTTACTAAGCAAGTTTTCAAGTTCTAGGATTCTAGTTTCAATGTGACCTTGCTCTTCTTTAGCGGCATGATATTCAGCATTTTCTGATAAATCTCCATGAGCCCTTGCTTCTGCAATAGCATTTATAACTTTGGGCCTTCGAATGGTTTTTAGATCTTTAAGTTCATTCTCGACTTGAGCTCTTCCTTTATTAGTAATAGGTATTTTTTGCATAATTAGAAACCCTTAGAATGTTAACATAAATTATATAATTTTTAACTCAATTTTTAACTTCGTATGATTGAATGGTCTCTACATTTATTTCTTGATTTTTAATCGCTTTTATCCCGGCTACTGCCGCTCTCGCTCCTGAGACAGTAGTGTAGTATGGTGTATTGCTTTCAAGAGATGATCTTCTTATGGATTTTGAATCTTTTATCGCTTGTGGAGTTTCAGTTGTATTAAACACTAATGAGACTTTCTTATTATTAATTTCATCAACTATATGCGGGCTTCCCTGTAAAACTTTGTTTATAGTCTTCGTTTTTATTTCATTTTTATTTAAATATTCAGAAGTTCCTCCAGTTGCAAGTACTGAAAATCCCATATTTCTAAGATCTCTAACAGGCTTAATTATTTTATTTTTGTCAGTATCCTTAACGGAAACAAAGACTACTCCTTCCGTGGGTACAGTAGTGCCTCCCGCTATTTGACTTTTTGCAAAAGCCATACCAAATTCTCTATCTATACCCATAACCTCCCCGGTTGATCTCATTTCAGGCCCCAAAATAGTATCTACCCCAGGGAATCTCTTAAAAGGAAAGACAGCTTCTTTTATAGCTATATGATCTAGCTTTCTTTCTTTTAAGTTTAAACTCTCTAAGGTTTTTCCTGACATAAGTTGTGTAGCTAATTTTGCTATCGGTATCCCTGAAACTTTTGAAACGAAAGGAACTGTTCTGCTAGCTCTTGGGTTTACTTCTAGAATGAAAACCTTTTCTTCTTTTACAGCAAATTGAACGTTCATCAATCCTTTGACTTTAAGAGATTTTGCTAAGTGAATGACATTTTCTTTTAATTTTAATAGAATTTCCTCTTTGAGAGAAAAGGGAGGCATTGAGCAAGCAGAATCACCAGAGTGGACTCCCGCTTCTTCGATGTGTTCCAAGATACCAGCTATATAGACATCTTTTCCATCAGATAGCGCATCTATGTCAACTTCAATAGCATCCCTTAGGTATGAATCTATTAGAACTGGGCTAGATCCTGAAACCACGACGGCTTCATTTATATATTTTTCAAGTTGATTTGGAGAATGAACTATTTCCATTGCCCTTCCTCCTAAAACATATGAAGGCCTTATCACAACTGGATACCCAATATTTTCAGCTATTTTTATAGCTTCACTTGAAGATCTGGCTATTCCATTGTTTGGCTGAAGTATATTCAGTGAGTTTACTAGTTCCTTAAATCTATCTCTGTCTTCGGCAAGATCAATGGCATCTTGGCTGGTTCCAAGGATCTTCACGTTTATTTTATTAGTTTCAAATTCTTTTGCAAGTTTAAGGGGTGTTTGCCCTCCAAATTGCACTATTAAACCCAATAAGTTACCATTTGAAGATTCATTCTCAACAATTTCTACCACATCTTCTAGGGTTAATGGCTCAAAATATAACCTATCTGAAGTATCATAATCGGTTGATACTGTCTCAGGATTGCAGTTAATCATGATGCTCTCTAGGTTTAAATCGGAAAGTGCAAATGATGCGTGACAGCAACAGTAATCAAACTCAATCCCTTGACCAATTCTATTTGGACCACCACCAAGAATAATTACCTTATCCTTTTTAGAAGGTGAAGATTCACAGAATTTATTAGTAGAATAGAAATTTTTTCCATAAGTTGAATACATATAATCTGTTTTAGTTTCAAATTCTGCTGCACAAGTATCTACTTTTTTGTAGGTAGGTCTAACTCCAAGTTTATGTCTGATTTCTCTAACATTTCTTTCAGTCAACCCGCTAAGCTCTGATAAACGAGCATCAGAAAATCCTTGCGACTTTAACCATCTCATATTTATTTTATCTTTTGGTATTCCATCTTTTTTTACCAGTTCTTCACATTCAATTATTTCATTGATTTGATATACAAACCAAGGGTCATATTTAGTTATTAAGCATATCTCCTCAACTGAGAAATTATTTCGAAGAGCTTCACCTACTAAAAGCAATCTTTCAGGTACATTTTGCGATAATAGATTTTTTAACTCCTTTTTAGTCCATTTTTTCTCATTATCTCTCTTTAAATTATTCAAGCCGTTAAGACCATTTTCTAAAGATCTAAGACCTTTTTGGAAGGATTCTTTAAAATTGCTACCTATAGACATGATTTCTCCAACGGATTTCATAGAAGTGGTTAGTAGGGGTTTTGATCCAGGAAATTTTTCAAAAGCAAATCGAGGTATTTTGGTTACAACATAGTCTATTGATGGCTCAAAGGATGCGGGGGTCGTTGTGGTTATATCGTTTATGAGTTCGTCTAAATTATAACCAATAGCTAGAAGAGCTGCAATCTTAGCAATCGGAAATCCAGTTGCTTTTGAGGCTAGAGCTGAAGATCTTGAAACCCTAGGATTCATTTCTATAATAACTATTCTTCCGTCTTTAGGGTTAATTGCAAATTGAACATTTGAACCACCTGTATCTACGCCTATTTCCCTTAGAATGTTAATTGATGCGTTTCTTAACTCTTGATATTCCTTGTCAGTTAATGTTAAGGCTGGAGCAACTGTAATTGAATCTCCGGTATGGATGCCCATTGGGTCAATATTTTCAATGGAGCATATTATTATACAATTATCAGATTTGTCCCTCACTACTTCCATCTCGAACTCTTTCCACCCAATTACAGATTCTTCTACCAAGACCTCACTATTTGGTGAAATTTTTAGCCCTTCCTCGACAATAGTTTCAAATTCATCATAATTTTTTGCAACGCCACCACCCGTTCCCCCTAGAGTAAAAGAAGGCCTTATAATTGCAGGTAGCCCAATAATTTTTAATTGTTTTTTTGCTTCAGATACAGAGTGAGCAATATAAGATTTTGGGGTTTCTAGCCCAATTGAATTCATTGCTTTTTTAAATTTTTCTCTATTTTCTGCTTTAGAAATAGCTTTTTCATTTGCCCCAATAAGTTCAACACCCTTTTCCTTTAGGAATCCAGTTTCAGAAATTTCTAGTGCAACATTTAATGCTGTTTGACCGCCCATAGTAGGCAATAGTGCGTCAGGTTTTTCTTTTTCTACAATCTTCTTTATAACTTCGGCTGTAATGGGTTCTATATAGGTCGCATCAGCAATTTCTGGATCTGTCATAATTGTAGCAGGGTTAGAATTTATCAAAATAACCCTATATCCCTCACCTTTAAGAGCTTTACAGGCTTGGGTACCAGAATAATCAAATTCGCAAGCTTGCCCAATAATAATTGGACCAGCACCAATAACTAAAATACTTTTAATGTCATCTCGTCTAGGCATATTTGTTTCTCTCAACAAGATTTAGGAATTTATCAAATAAGTAGTATGAATCATTTGGGCCTGGTGAAGCCTCAGGATGATGTTGGACAGAAAATATAGGTTTGTTTGAAATTTTTATTCCGCAATTGCTTTCATCAAAAAGACTCAAGTGAGTTTGAATAATATTACTAGGTAAGGATTTATAATCTACAGCAAAACCATGATTCATTGATGTTATAGTAACTTTACCGCTTTCCATATCTTTAACGGGATGATTTGCACCATGATGGCCTTGATGCATTTTATTAGTTTTACCGCCAAGAGCCAAAGCTAATATTTGGTGACCTAGGCAAATGCCGAAAGTTGGAATTTCTTGGTCTATTATTTCCTTGATTATTTTTATTGCATAAGAACCCGTTGCTTCTGGATCACCAGGACCATTAGACAAGACAATTCCATCAGGTTTTAATTTTTTTATTTCCTCATACGTATAATTACAGGGCACTACTGTTATTTTATTAAATCTTGAAGACAGGCACCTAAGTATGTTTTTTTTAATACCATAATCTATTACAACAATGTGTGATAAAGATTTTTTTATTTCCTTTTTTTTATATATGCCAACTTCAGGTTCCTTCCAAACGTATTTTTTCTTAGTTGATACTTTGATAGCAAGATCCTGACCAACTATTCCTCCCCATTTTTTAGATTCTTTCAAATACATATCAAATTCTTTTATGCCAGATGGATTATTAACAATAGTTCCGTCAATTAATCCGTTCACCCGAATATGATTTGTTATTGCTCTAGTATCTACCTCTCCAATTGCTACTATCTTGTTTTCTTTTAACCACCTATTTAAATTTTTTTCTGATCTCCAGCTAGATGGTGAAGTAATTCCAGATCCTAGTATAACTCCAGATATGAAAGGTTTAGATAGGCATTCATAATCAAGACGATTGACTCCCACATTTCCTATATGAGGAAAGGTGAAAGTTATTATTTGAGAACAATAAGATGGATCAGTCATAATTTCTTGGTAACCTGAAATAGCCGTATTAAAGCAAACCTCTCCAGTGACCTGACCTACATAACCAAGCCCAAAACCTTCAAAAACACTTCCATCTTTTAATACTATTGCCCCAGTCGGATTTTTATCAATCCACTTAGACATATAAGATACCCAATAAAAAAAAAGAGTTCTGATAATAGATCTTAAAAAAAGTTTTACCTAACATATCTTGAGAAATTGTCACAATCTTTCTCCGGTTATTCAGATTCATCATAAAAACGAATCAATTTTATTAAACACAAATTGTCGGAATCTATAAATACTACATACCAACGTCAAGAAGAGTTTAAGATTAGATTAATTTTTTTAATATCTTTGAAGAATCTATCGATCCAAAGTATCATTAGATAAGAGATTAATAAAAGAAAATGTTAGAAGATTTAATTAAAGAAGAGCTCGTCAAATCAATGAAAGAAAGAGATGCTCTTCGTGTATTAACTTTGAGAATGATTAATGCATCAATTAAAGATTTGGAGATTAGTAGGAGATCTTCTAATAGCAATCAAATAAAAGATGAGGATATTATTCAAATACTTTCTAAAATGATCAAACAAAGAAGAGAAGCTGCAGTAACGTACGAAAAGGGTGGAAGGAAAGATCTTCAGCATAAAGAAAATGAAGAAATTAAGATAATAAAAGGTTTTATGCCAACTCAATTGAGTGATGAGGAGACACATGAAATTGTTAATGATATATTAAATGAAAATGATTTCAAAGAAATGAGAGATATGGGTTCGGCTATGTCAATTTTGAAGGAAAAGTTTTCAGGAAAAATGAATTTAGGCCTTGCCTCTAAAATAGTTAAAGAAAAATTAGAGGGATAGGGTATAATTCTAAAATGAAATTTTCTAAGTCTCTTCTCGCAGATATAAAAGACAAAATATTAATTTCCGACGTAGTAGGAAAAAAGATTAATCTTCAAAAAAAAGGAAAAGAATATTTGGGACTTTCACCTTTTCAAGATGAAAAGACACCTTCTTTTACAGTAAATGACGAAAAACAGTTTTATCATTGCTTTTCATCCAATAAACACGGTGATATCTTCACTTTTCTAGTAGAGGTTGAAGGTTTAAGTTTTCCAGAGGCAGTAGAACAATTAGCAGAACTTGCTGGTGTTGAGTTGAGGTCCTTAACTAAGGCAGAGGAATACAAGATCAGTCTTAATAATCAATTAATTGATGCGATTAATTTGGCTAAAGAATTTTTTATTTCAAACCTATCTCAGGGTAATAATTCAAAGGTAGTAGAGTATATTAATCAAAGAGATATCAGTAAAAACGCTGTAAAGATCCATGGACTCGGATATGCTATTGATAATTACTCAAGCCTTAAGGATTTCCTGAAAAGTAAAAACATTAGCGAAGATATTATGGTCTCGTCAGGATTAGTTATAAAGAGTGAGAAAAAAGAATCTCAAACTTATGATAGGTACCGCAGTAGATTAATGTTTCCTATTTCAAATCCTATGGGCAAAACTGTAGGTTTTGGTGGAAGAGTTTTAGATTCTAATGATCAACCAAAGTATATGAACTCACCTGAAACAAATATCTTTCATAAGGGTTCTTTATTATATAATTTTTCAAATGTTAAATCACAAATTAACAAAGGAGATGAGCTTTTAGTAGTAGAAGGTTATATGGACGTTGTTAGTTTGTTTTCTAAAGGTATTGAAAATGTTGTAGCTCCTTTAGGAACAGCTGTTACAGATAAGCAATTGGACCTAATTTGGAAAATTTCAGATAACCCTATATTTTGTTTTGATGGAGATGAGGCTGGTAAAAAGGCCTCTAAAAGAATTTCTGATATTGCTTTAAGAAAAATTAAACCTGGAAAAACATTAAGGTTTATTAACCTTGATAACAATTATGATCCTGATGATTATGTAAGATCTAAAGGTATTGATAGTTTTAAGGATCTCTTAAATAACCCAACACCTATGAATAAAGAAATTTGGAACAATGTTATGGACAGTTCAGATGTATCTACCCCAGAAGGAAAAGCTGGCTTCGAAACAGATCTTCGAGAAATATTATCTAAAATCTCCGATAAAGGTATAAGGAAACATTATGGAATTTTCTTCAAGGAATCTTTAGACCTCTTATTTTCAAACAAACAGCTTATGAGTAGAAGAAGGGAGCCTCCAATTTCGCGAATTGGGTCTAATTTCATAAAAAAAAGTACTCTCGGGAAAGGAGCCAAATTACCTTCAGGTTTAGAGTCCTTAATTATTTCAGCCATATTGATTTTTCCTGAGATTATCATTAATCAATATGATGATTTAGAGTCAGCAATTATTGATCATAAAGGATTAAAAGAAATTCGTGATAAAATCGTTACCTTTTATAGTCAAGAAAGTGAGATAGATACCGATAAACTGCGTAAGTTTATTTCCACATATTTAGCCAGTTTTTTAGAAAATGAACTAAAATTTTCAAAGAAGTACTGGTCTAAACAAGAAAATTCTAATATAGAAGTTATTTCAAATTTATGGCTTGAAATTTTACGTGACGATCAGCATATAAAAGGGCTAGAACAAGAATTACATTTGATGGACATGAATGTATCAGATGAGCAGGAAGAAGAAAGATTTGTAAGTCTTTTGGAACAAAAAGATATTAAAATTAAATCAATAGCTGAGAAATATGACGGATAATAAGAAAAAATCAAAAAAAATTGAGCAAAACAACTCAGATAGACCTTTGCTGGATATGACGGATAACGCTGTGAAGCGAATGATTAAATCAGCAAAATCCGTTGGTTATGTAACTTATGAAGTCCTTAACAAAGTTTTGCCTTCTGATGAATTTTCTTCGGAGCAAATCGAGGACGTGACATCAATGCTTTCAGAGATGGGTATAAGTGTTGTTGAACATGAAGAACAAGAAGAGGCAAGCGCTGAAACTCCCACAAGCAAGAAAGCACCCGTAGAAAAAACTGAAAAAACTGATGATCCTGTAAGAATGTACTTAAGAGAAATGGGTTCTGTGGACTTGTTGTCAAGAGAAGGTGAAATAGCGATAGCAAAGCGTATAGAAGCAGGAAAAGAAGCAATGATTGAAGGTCTATGTGAAAGTCCATTAACATTTCAGGCAATTATAATTTGGAGAGATGAACTTAACGAAGGCCAAATTCTACTTCGTGACATTATAGATTTGGATGCTTCTTACTCTGGACCAGAAACAAAAAATAATAAAATAGTTAGTAATGGTCAGAAAAAGAGTAAGTCAAAAGAAGATTCAAATGAAGAATCTTCGAATGATTCAGAAGAAAACAATTACAATTATAATGATTATGATAATAATCTTTCTCTAGCAGCTATGGAAGCTGAGCTTAGACCACAAGTTTTTGAAGTCTTTGACGAAATATCTCTTAAATATAAGAAGTTAAGAACTCTTCAAGATAAAAGAAACAACTTGAAAAAGAAAAAGAAAGATCTAACACCGCGACAATCTCATTCATATGAAGATTTGTCAGTTGGATTAAAAAATCTAATGAAAAAACTTTCTTTGAATGTAAACAGGATTGAAGCTCTTCTAGATCATCTTTATGACATAAATAAAAGATTAGTAGATTTAGAAATTTCTTTATGGAAACTTGCAAATAATTCAGGCGTTAAGAGGAATGACTTTTTGAGGGAATATTATGGTAATGAATTAGATGTGACGTGGATAAACCGTGTTATTAGATTAAAAAGGGAAGGCTGGCAAAGTTTTGTAAAAGAAAATAGAAAACAAATCAAAGATATCTTTAAAGATATTAGATTTCTATCAGAAGAAACAGGACTTGAAATAGAAGAATTTAGAAAAATAGTACTTAAGGTACAAAAAGGAGAGAGGGAAGCAGGCATCGCTAAGAAAGAGATGGTTGAAGCAAATCTTCGTTTGGTAATTTCAATAGCTAAAAAGTATACCAATAGGGGATTACAATTTTTGGATTTAATCCAAGAAGGTAATATTGGTCTAATGAAAGCTGTTGATAAATTTGAATATAGAAGAGGATATAAATTCTCTACCTATGCAACTTGGTGGATAAGACAAGCGATAACGCGCTCGATAGCTGATCAAGCAAGAACTATACGCATTCCTGTTCATATGATAGAAACCATAAATAAACTCGTAAGAACGTCTAGACAAATACTTCATGAAATAGGAAGAGAACCAACACCTGAAGAGTTATCTGAAAAGCTTAAAATGCCTTTGGATAAGGTGAGGAAAGTTCTAAAAATAGCCAAAGA
>PCCF01000027.1 GCA_002731945.1 Rhodobiaceae bacterium
AAAGGTGTCTTTTATAACTCATTAAATTCTCCCAAAAGTGTAAATAAATGTAATGTCTATATCTATGCGCGTTATTTGAAACTTTATTTAATAAGAAATCAACCCCTTATTAATTTATTAATATTTCTTGATTCCAGTAAAAAAAAAAAAAACCCGGAATACCCGGGTTTTTCTTATAATTTTCTATAAATTTAGAAATCGTAGCTAAATTCCATTCCTATACTTCGGGGATGGTTTACAGTTCCAACACTAAACAATGGTGCTGAAACAGGACTACCACCGAGAACGATTGGGAACTCCGATCTTGCATCGGTTAGGTTATTACCAAAAAGACTGATTCCCCAGTTATCCTGATAATACCCAATTGAAGCGCTTAGATCTTCAGCATCGCTTCCTTTAATTCGACCCGTGCTTAGGTTGAGCAAGTCAGTCTCAAAATCGGAGACTTGGGCTAATTTGGTATAAATTTCAAGCTCTCCCTTTCCAACTTGTCTGTTGTAGACAAAACCAAGACCAAGAGTCCATTCTGGAGCTTGTCGCGGTGTCAAATGGGTTGCGTCTTGAACTTGCGTTTCATGCCCTAGTTGGAGGTCCGTTTCAAATTCCTCATAAGAGGCGTCTAGATAGCCATAGTTGAGGAATAGACGCAGATCTTCAGTAGCAGCAAAAAGGATTTCAACTTCGAAGCCTTCGTAAAGAACTTCAGCAGCATTATCGAAAACTGATGCTACCGTCTTAGTGTCATCATCCAACTTCACGAAAGATTCTTGTTTGTCTTCAAATTCGTTATGGAAAGCCGCCAGATTTAAACGTAAACGGTTATCAAGATGCATACTCTTGTACCCAATCTCAATGTTATTTGCATATTCAGGGTCGTATTGGTCCCTCTCAAAGTCACGGATGTTTTGGTTTACACCAAAAAAGCCACCAGAGTGGAAACCTTCCGAGTAAGAAAAATACACCATTGAAGTATCATCGATCTGATATGAAACCCCAAGTTTTGGAGAGACTTCAGTCCATTTGTTACTTAAAGTTGCATATCCTGGGAAGTTTCTTTCCCACTGTCTTGCGTAGTTAGACAGATAGGATTGTCCGGCCACAAAGTCTTTCTCTTCCTCTGTCCAACGAGCACCAACTGTTACGGTCCACTGATCTGTTAGGTCATGCTCGTATTGCGCAAAGAAAGCGGTCGATTCTGTTTCTTGTGTTTCATAAAGGATTTGAGTGACATGCTCCCCTGGCGCTACACTTGTCAGGCCTGAATCACACGCGATCGGAGCAAATGCTCCATCAAGACCGTTCGTTCCTAAACAAGCTGCCCAAAGCGCAGGATTATAGGCTACTCCTCCAAACAATACACTCCAGAACGCTCCGCCTGTACTCCAGTCTTGGGTAAATTCACTGTTCCAAAGATATACACCTGCGATCAATGAAGAATTTTCCCATTGTGCTTCCCAGCGAAATTCCGCACTGGTTTGTTCAAATTGGTTTTTGCGGTCGATTGTAATAAACGGTGCAGCTGAACCATCGAAGTCATAGAGACGGTATTCGTCCATATCCCGATAACCAATAACCGCGCTCACTTTATTGTTCTCGTTTACTTCATAGCTCGCATTGAGTGTAATAGCATCGATTTCGAGATGTGCGGGATGTTCGGAATCAATTTCCATGTGATCCGGAATATCCGTGCTGGTTCTACATGCGTTATGGCTAGCTCCATAAAGGGTGCAGGTCATGGATCCGAGTCTAAGGTCTTTCTCACGAGCATCTTTTGGTGCATCTGCAACTCCAGCAGCATAATTGTAATTGGTATGCATGCTATCTAGCATGCTTTGATCATCAAACTGTTCTACCGTAAGAATTGCTTCAAACTTATCGGTAGGGGTCATCAAAAATGTTGCACCATAGGCCGAGTAATCCTTATAAGGATTTTTCCTGCCGGTAGTAGTATTGGTCATGAATCCATCATACTCAATGTTTGTAGCAAAAAACTTAGCAGCAAGTTTACCCTCAATAATAGGGGTATTAACAACAAGCCTCAATTCTTCTTGACCATCTTCACCTACTGTCGCCTTTAGTCTAGCCCCTAGTTCTCCAGTTGGTCTACTGCGAATGACATTGACAACACCACCAACAGTATTTTTTCCAAACAATGTTCCTTGAGGTCCACGAAGCACCTCAACTCTCTCAATATCAAAGTTTTCAAGAATCTGACCGGCCAAGGACCCTAGATAAATTCCATCGACCATTACAGCAATAGGTGCGTCAAAAGAGTTGTCATCCGACCGTGTAGGACTGATACCACGAATATTAATATTTCCTCCACTGGATCCTCCTCTTGAACCATTTGCACCAATGAGAACGTTAGGTGCAAATCCTGTTAAGTCAGAAAGATTTCTAATTGTAGACCGAGTAAGCTCCTCGGTTATTGCTGTAAGTGCTATAGGTACGCTTTGAGCGCTTTCTTCAACCTTTTGAGCAGTCACAATAATTTCTTCAATTGAGAAACCTGTAGATGTTTCTGTTTCTGTTTCTGTTTCCTGAGCTTTCACTGATGTATTGTTTGTTGTAGCAAAAAAGAAAGCTACTAGAACAATTAATAAATACTTNAAAAAATCCATGNTTCCCCCTTGNTANTTTNTATTTTCTATTGCTTTGAGCCNTTTATCATCACTATTTTATCTAAAAATACAACAAGATTCTAAAATAAAATTTGTACTAAGAATGCTCAAAAAAANANNCCTTANATCTAAGATCGCNTTGAAGAACAGAGTCAAAAATAAAATTAACTAACTACTTATCATGNCCAAGCCACAATCTTCCAATTATTAAGTAGCCTAATGACAAAATCAACAAAATACCTATCCAATTTGGCATTAAAGAAAATGCTGGAACATCAACACTTGCGCCTGTATTTGCTATCATTGCGTCAGCCCTGGCAGATAATTCCGCGCCTGATTCTTTGAGAACAGCTAGGGAATGACCCGCAAGCTGGAAGTTATTAGAAACAAAACTACCTGATAAGTTAAATTGATATAATCCAACAAAACCGAAAACAGTAACGGCTAATTTCATTAGTATTCCGCCATTATTTTCAAGTGTAACCGTCGCTGCACGTCCTGCAACCCAAAGCAAAAAAGCCCAAACCATTGCAAATAGTCCAGTGGCTATCATCGAATTGCTTAGTTGCGCATAAATTTCTACTTCACTCATAAGTTTTCTCCTTTTAAATTATAAATTAATCGTTATTTGAACCACCCATCCATATTGCGGATAGAATTATTAAGGTTAAAGAAGCAATAAAAATTATCCCAACAGGATCTGCTGGTATTATGCTTAGTCCAGGTACATCTGATGCGTTACCACGTCCAAATAACTCAATAGCGTTTTCTCCTCTAGTGGAAATTTCGGCTCCAGACTCTTTCAGATTGTGTAATGCGTGGGCATATCCTTTTAAATGAAAATCCACATAGGTAAATTGTAGGTTTAAAAACCAGATAGAACTAAGCCCAAAACCACTTATAACTATTTTAGAAATAAGATTTGCATTACCTGATTCATTTGAAACGGCTGCGCAGCGTCCCGCAAACCAAGTTGCAAAAAGAAAAGCAAAAGCATACAAAGCTTGTTGAATTAGACCATTATTCAACAATGTATTAATTTCAAATTCACTCATAAGTTTATCCCTCCTTTGAGTTAATGATGGAATATTCCGCCATAAAAAATAATATAAGTAAAGTTTTTTATTGTAATGCTACGCATGATTTTTAACGGTCCCTTAACATTGTTAATATGGAAGATAAAGAAATAAGTTGGTACATTCAGCTTAGGAATGTTAAAGGGTATAATAATATTTTAATGAATATTGGGGCGTAGCCAAGCGGTAAGGCAACGGGTTTTGATCCCGTGATTCGTAGGTTCGATCCCTACCGCCCCAGCCATTAAAAATTGCCAAATTTTAGTCACAATACAACTGTATAGTTGCATTAATAGAGAAATGATTGAAACATATAGTTATTTGAATATTTACCTGACAGTAGCGGGTTTATGGTTAGGCTTAAACTTACTAGGAATATTTTACTCAAAATTTATTTTAGTAAACACTACCTTACCTTTACCCCGCATTCGTGATCACAACTATGACGAAAGTTCCTTTAGAAATCATCTGCCTTTAATATTAACCAATTTATTTCTGATGGTTATAATCTTTCCTGTAGGCTTATACCTTATGAGTGACTGGATACTGGTCGGTTACCAAAATATCTGGATTACTTTTTTGCAATTGTTTGGAGTTTTGTTGATAGATGATTTTTATTTTTATTGTTATCACAGGCTTTTACATAAAAGCCCTTTTCTATTTAAGAAAATCCATAAAATCCATCATCGAGCAACCAGCCCCCTTCCAGCGGATTACCTTTATGAACATCCGTTAGAATGGATGTTAGGTTTATTAGGCCCCTTTATAGCTTTTCTTATTCTTGGTGGAGTATCATTTGCAACCATTTTTTTGTTTCTTATTATCAAGGTTTTGCACGAGTTGGATATCCACTCTGGAATTAAATCTTCAATGTATCGATATATACCCTTTGTTGGAATTAATGAGCATCATTCTATGCACCACAAATATAGGGATGTTCACTTTGCCTCAGTTTTTTCTATCTGGGATCATGTATTTCGTACTCACCACCTCTCGAAGAAACCTAAAAAATAATTATTCTTGGTCCACAGATATCTCATTCTTTTCTGAAATTCCGCTTCTTATAAGTAAAGTGCTTATGAAAAGAATAACTACACTTGCAATTTCAACACCAATAAAGAAAGAGGCAAACTCTGCTTCATGAATCTGCCAGGCGACGATTCTCATAATTGCAGCTGAGAGAAGTATGATTATAGCGCAATAAATATAAGTTACCTTATTAGTAAGAGCACCCAATAAACTAAATAGACCAACACCAATAAAAAAAGCCGAGAAATCACCAATTTGCGTACTTCTTCCTATGTCGTCCAATAAAGGCATTCCAAGATCCTTAGCGGCCTCAGAAGGGTTTGTAATCCAACCATAAGCCGTGTTTAAAAAAAGTATTGCCGGCAATAGAGATAAGATTCTTCCAGCTATCAGACTCATAATTTTCTCCCTAAATTTTAAAACTATTATTTGATTATTTTAACAATAACAATTATCGATAAACTTCAGATTACATTAAATAAGGACAATATTAAATATTTTTGTGGATTATTCATGACGAAAAGAGCACTCATCACAGGTATAACAGGTCAAGATGGAGCTTATCTTTCCCAATTCCTTCTAACTAAGGGATATGAAGTTTTTGGCGCTGTCAGGCGGACTTCTTCCATTAATACCGGAAGGCTATCCGAATTAGGGGTATTGGATGAAATAAATATGGTTTCAATGGATCTTGCAGAAATCACTAATATACAAAGGATTGTTGAAGAAGTTGAGCCTGATGAAATATATAATCTTGCTGCGCAAAGTTTTGTACAGACTTCTTTTGAGCAGCCGATTTATACTTCTGACATTGATGCAATAGGGGTACACAGGATTCTTGAGACAATAAGAAATTTAGGAGCTAAGCCGAAATTTTATCAAGCTTCATCTTCCGAAATGTTTGGTAAAGCTCAAGGAACTCCCCAAAACGAAGAGACACCTTTTTATCCAAGAAGTCCATATGGAATTTCAAAACTTTATGCTCACTGGACAACAGTTAATTATAGGGAATCTTGGAATCTTCATTCATGTTCGGGTATCCTCTTCAATCATGAGTCTCCCTTAAGGGGTATTGAATTTGTTACCCGTAAGATTTCTTTGGGGATGGCAGAAATTGCACATAAAAAGAAAAATAGAATTAGTCTTGGTAATTTAAATGCCGAGCGTGACTGGGGATTTTCTGGTGATTATGTGAAAGCTATGTGGATGATGCTCCAGCAAAAAAATCCAAAAGATTATGTGATTGCTACTGGAAAAACGCATAGTGTTAGGGAATTTGCTGAAAAAGCCGCTCAAGCAATTGATCTTGAAATTGAATGGATGGCCGATAAAGATGATGAAGTAGGAGTTTCGAAAGATACCGGTGATACTATTATAACTGTTAATAAAAGTTTTAATCGCCCAGCTGAAATAGATCATCTTTTAGGAGACTCTCGCCTTGCCAACAATGAATTGGGATGGAAGCCCGAAGTTGATTTTGAAGGTTTAGTAGAAATGATGGTTCAATCTGATTTGAAACGAGTTGAGCAAGGGGCAGTCTGGTTTTAATTTTCTAGTAGGATTTTTTATCAATCATTTCATTGTAGGCAACCTCATATTCCATTTCTAAGCTATCTACAAGATCAGCAACAGTGGGCACGTCTTTAATACTTCCTATTCCTTGTCCCGACCCCCAAATATCCTTCCAAGCCTTCAATTTTGTGTTGCCTCCCGATCCAAAATTCATCTTCGATTTATCACCGCTTGGAAGATCGTCAGGGTTCAATCCTGCTTTAGCTATAGATGGTTTTAGGTAATTTCCATGTACTCCTGAGAATAGGGAAGAATAAACAATGTCATTAGCTGTTGATTCAACCAACATGTCTTTATACCCTGAGGAAGCATTCGCTTCTTGAGTGGCTACGAATCGAGTACCTAGGTATGCTAGGTCTGCCCCTAAAGCCAAAGCTGATGCAACAGAGTGACCGTCGCTTATAGACCCAGATAATAAAATAGTTCCGTCAAACCATTCCTTTACTTCCCTTACTAATGAGAATGGTGAGAGGGTGCCGGCATGACCACCAGCACCGGCGCATACCAATATTAATCCATCAACACCTTGTGCTGCAGCCTTTTTGGCGTGCCTTATGTTAATAACATCATGAAAAACAAGCCCACCATAACTATGTGCTGCTTTTACTATTTCTATAGGAGGCCTTAAACTCGTAATAATAACTGGGACTTCATGATCAACACATGTCTCCATATCTTGCATGAGGCGATTATTGGAAGCATGACAAATCTGATTTACTGCAAATGGGGCTGAAGGTCTGTCAGGGTTATTCTGATTGTGTTCGTCTAGCTCCTCTTTTATACGAACTATCCAATCACTCAGCACTTCTTGGGGGCGCGCATTTAATGCGGGAAAAGATCCTATAATACCAGCTTTACATTGACTTATAACCAGTTCGGGACCTGAAACTATGAACAAAGGTGCTCCTACAACTGGAATTCTAAGTTTTCCCTTTAATTTTTCATCTAACGCCATTTATTGTACCTTTAAGTTCTTTCATGAAATATTTAAATTATTGTAATTCTAAGTTATGCTATAACATGAATCAGTTATTTTGGGCTGTAAATTTTACACAATTAATTAGCAATTTAAAAGAATAATAATGTTGGAATATGAAAAAAATTCTTCACCATCTGGATTAGGTTTAAAAATTACAGGAGTGGATTTAAAAAATGAAATCGATCCTGTTATTCTTTCCCAACTTCGTTCGTTGTGGGTTGAGTATTCCATTTTAATTTTTGCGGGACAAAAATTGAGTCATCTAGAATTTGAAAAATTCAGCTTAAATTTTGGTGAATATGGTGATGATCCGTATATCGATTCAATTAAAGGGCATCCTCATATAATTGAAGTAAGAAAAGAAGCCAATGAGAAAGCAATACATTTTGGAGGTTCCTGGCATTCAGATTGGTCCTTTCAAAAAATGCCTCCATCAGCCACACTGTTACATTCTAAAATTATTCCCCCAGTTGGCGGAGATACTCTCTTCGCTAATACCATCAGAGCTTATGAAGATTTATCGGAGGAGTTAAAATCAGAACTCAAGGATTTAAAAATTACTCATAGCGCTTCTCTACCTTATGCAGATGATGGTTTTTTTGCTTTGGAAAAAGAGAAGGACAGATCAATGAAAATTGTTCCTTCGAAAGAAGCTAAGAAAACATATACACATCCTCTAGTTAGAACTCATGTCGAAACTAAAAAAAAAGGTCTCTTTATAAATCCCGTCTATTCTTTAGGTATTTTAGATATGCCGGAAAAAGAGTCCAAACGACTTTTGGATTATCTTTATTCTCATATGATACAAGAAAAATATATTTTTAGACATAAATGGCAGGCAAATATGCTTATAATGTGGGATAACAGATCTGTTATACATCAGGCTGAGGGCGGATATGAGGGGTACAAAAGGCTATTACATAGGATTACGATCGCAGGAGAAAGACCTTCTTAGATTTTTCTCAAGAAACTATTATTCGAAAACTATTGAAACTGTCTCGGCAACCATAGCAGGCCTTTCTTGTCCTTCAATTTCAATACTTACTTCCGAGATTAACTGTATACCGCCGGCTTTAGGAGTCGCTTCTAAAAGTTTTGTTTTAGCTCTTACTCTAGAATTAACTGGAACCATATTCGTAAACCTAACTTTGTTTGTTCCATAATTTATCCCTCTAGTAACACTTGATATAGTTTGAATTTGTGAGGTTAACATTGGTACCAGTGATAGTGTAAGAAATCCATGAGCGATTGTTGACATTCCTAGTTCCGATTCAGTTCTTGCAGGGTCAATATGAATCCATTGGTGATCACCGGTTGCATCGGCAAAATCATTAATTCGGTCTTGGTCAATTGATAGCCATTCACTCACACCAATTTCTTCACCTACACATTCAACTACTTCTGCAACACTATTAAATATTCTCATTTTTCTCTCCTTAATTTTTATACTATCTTAGAATCCTTCTTTCCCCAATATCGATCTTTTAGCAATCTTTTATAAAGTTTTCCAGTGGGATGACGGGGTAGTTCTTTTTCAAAATCAATTGATCTTGGGCATTTTACAGAGGAAAGATTATTTTTACAAAAATTAATTAATTCTTCCTCTAAATCTTCATTAGCTTCCGCCCAATTTATTGGTTCTATAATTGCTTTGACTTCTTCACCAAATTCTTCATTTGGTACTCCAATAACGGCACAATCCGCGACTTTAGGATGGGTAACAAGAAGATTCTCAGTTTCTTGAGGGTAGATATTTATTCCTCCAGAAATAATCATAAAAGCTTTTCTATCTGTTAGGTACAAATACCCGTCTTTATCAAGTTTTCCAACGTCACCAAGAGTCGACCAAGTTTTATTATTTTTATGTCTAGATTCTTTCGTCTTTTCTTCATCATTATGGTAAGAAAAATCGCTATCTCCTTCAAACCATATTGTTCCCTCTTCACCTACGGGAAGTTCATCACCATCATCATTACAGATATGAGGTATTCCTACTATAGGTTTACCTACTGTTCCCACATGCTCTAACCATTCTATAGTATTGCAGGCAACAAAGCCGTTTCCCTCGGATCCAGCATAAAATTCATTAATTATAGGGCCCCACCAATCAATCATCATTTTTTTAATTTGAACTGGACAAGGAGCCGCTGCATGGATTGCACATTGATGGGATGATAAGTTATACTTATTTCTCACATCTTCGGGAAGTTTGAACATTTTTACAAACATTGTAGGAACCCATTGACTCATTGTTACTTTGTATTTTTCAATAAAACGAAGAGAACTTTCTGCGTCGAAGTTTTCCATTATAACATTTGTACCTCCGACATAGTTAACACCCATAGTGAATCTCAAAGGAGCAGCGTGATAAAGAGGTGCTGGTGATAAATATATAGTGTCTTCAGTTGTTCCATATAAACCTGTTACCACTGCCATGAGATCTTCAGATTGTTCGATTGGAATATTTTGTAGAGGAAATTTTATTCCCTTTGGTCTCCCGGTTGTTCCGGATGAATAAAGCATGTCTTGACCCATAATTTGATCTTCTATTGGAGTTGTTGGCATTTGAACGATTGCTTCTTCAAATGATTCCCATCCCTCTCCGACACCATCTATCATCAGTCTATCGGGGATGTCCTTCATTAAGAATGATAATTCTTCCGCAGTATTGATCAAAGCATAAGAGGAGATTATTAATTTTGCTCCACAATCTCTGAAGATATATTCAACTTCGCCAGCAGTTAATCTTGATGAAACGGGAGTATGATATAAACCTGATCTTTGAGCTGCCCAGATAATTTCGGGAAACCTTGGGGTGTTTTCTAGAAATACGGATATGGTGTCTCCAATTTGTAAACCTCTACTTCGGAACAAATGAGCTATCTGATTGGACCTTTCATCCAATTGTTTGTATGTGACAATTTCACCAGAGTTTGCCATGATATAAGCTGGTTTATCAGGGTTATTTTGTGCGTGGATATATGGGTGCATGTGATTACCTTAATTTTTTATTAAATAATACTTTTTTTGATCTTAATATAAAATACAAAGCTATAAAATCTAGATTGAAAAGTAAATTTAGGAGAAGAACTATGACCTATAAAGCAATTCTTTATGAAGTCGAAGACAATATCTTAACCATCACTCTTAATCGACCTGACAGGTTAAACGCATATAATGTTGATATGCAAAATGACCTAATAACGGCTTTTAACGAAGCCGATAAGGATGATGATGTCAAAGCAATTATTGTTACCGGCGCAGGCCGAGGTTTCTGCGCTGGAGCTGATCTTTCCGCAGGAGCGGCAACATTTGATTTTGAAAAAAGAGATGATCGCTCTGATAAAAAAGCGGCTATTTCAAAGGACGGCAAAATAGATTGGTCTAACCCTGGGGTTAGAGATGGAGGAGGGTTGGTTACATTAAGAATATTTGACTGTTTGAAGCCTGTTATTTCCGCTTGTAATGGACCAGCCGTAGGAGTGGGTATTACTATGCAACTTGCCATGGATATTCGATTAGCCTCAGACCAAGCTAGATACGGATTTGTATTTGCTAGGAGAGGTTTGGTTCCAGAAGCTTGTTCTTCTTGGTTCCTTCCTAAGATCGTTGGTATATCCAAGGCTTTAGAGTGGGTATATTCAGGGCGAGTTTTCGACGCTGTTGAAGCTCTTGAAGGGGGCCTTATTAGGTCTATCCATAAACCCGACGACCTTATTCCGACAGCAAGATCGATAGCAAAAGAAATAATAGAAAATGTTGCTCCTGTTTCAATTGCATTATCTCGCCAGATGTTATGGAAAATGGCGGGGGCGGATCATCCAATGGAAGCCCATAAAATTGATAGTAGGGGAATATTTTCTAGAGGAAGAATGTCAGATTCTAAAGAAGGGGTAACCTCTTTTTTAGAGAAAAGAGATCCAAATTTCACAGACAGTGTTAGTGGGGAAATGCCAGATTATTATCCATGGTGGAAAGAAAAAGAATATTCATAATAGTTTTATTCTGGCGCCTTAATTTTTGTTATGTCGGTTTTCAAACATAGCAATGAAATAGAAATGAAAGAGACACTGGAAGCGAATATGACGTTGTTGGCTATACCAAAATTTTGTATTAAAAACCCGGATATCAAAGCTCCTAATGGACCAGAAGAAAATAATGCTAAAGAATATACAGATAAAATTCTACCTCTATGGCTTTCTTTGGCAAAGGTCTGGATTATTGTTCTGCTCATGGAAATTACAACACCAGCACCACTACCCCAGACAAATATCAAGAAGCAGAATAACCAAAAAGGCATATCAAAAGCTAGAAATATAAGAATTGTTCCTACAAATAAAGCTAGAACCATGACGAATCCCCAATTCTTTATATTTTGATTATAAATTAATATAAGATTTGAAAAAATAGTACCCGCCCAAAATGAAGATGTAACAGTCGCAAAGCCGGCTGATCCCATCCCGTATCTTTCAGTTGTTATATAAGGAAGGGCAACAAGGTTATTTCCCATATAACATATCCCAACAATTGTCATTGCAAGCGTTACAGGAAAAATTTCTTTTGAATTTCGAACCTCGGAAAAACCTTCTTTAATCTCATTAAAGGTTTCTTTAATGTTAGGTAATCTAGTTGTGTAAAGATTTTTTGGCAATTTAAAAGCAAAATAACCTCCTATCATTAAAGCTGTTCCTTGAAAGATAACCAATGGAATAATTCCCCAAGTATCCGCTAGTCCTCCCATGCTCATTCCCCACAATTGGCAGCTGAATTGAATTAACATTGACGTAATAACAGTTCTTTGAATATTTCCATCAGCAACTTTGTTGAGCAGACTATCTCTTGCAGGCAAGGCAAAAGCCTGAGCTATGCCCATAGATAAACCGTAAATAATCATAATTTGATAACTTAAAATGTCATTTTTTACTGCCAGGAGAATTAAAATAAGTGGAAGAGATGCAAGAAAATGAATAATAGCCAATATGCTCCTTGCATCAACTCTATCCGCAAATGTTCCCCCCAGAACAATAAGAAATATTGATGGGGCCAACAGGGATACTTGTGCTAATCCATAAGCCGCAGGTGATACGTTAAGCATCAATACTAAGATAGTAGGAAAAAGAACCATTTGAAGACCTTGGGATAAGAACCAAGAACCTTGGCCTAGCATGTAAAAAACAAATTTAGGATTTCTGAACACTTTTGTCGACCAGGCTAACAATTAATAAAAATTTGAGCGTCTTCTTTTATTTTCTTGATCATAGAAAAAAGCCCGTTTGATCTTTGCATGGTAAGATTTCTTTCTAGGTTCAGTCGGCTCAATTCTTTGTTAGGGTCAATCTCAAGAATGTCATGAGGACTTTTTCCCGAAAAAAGACTAAAAAGAATTATGGCTATACCTTTGACGATAAAAGCGTCCGAATCGCCTTTAAAGTAAAGAATAGTTTCTCCATTTCGCTCTTTAGTTTCCTTTACAAACCATACCTGACTAGCACAACCGTGAACTTTATTTTGATCATTCTTAAGGCTATCTTCTAAAGGAGGAGAGGTCTTTCCTAAATCTATTATATATTTGTATCGATCTTCCCAGTTATCTAGAAACTCAATATCACTAATTATTTCTTCAAGTGTTGGTACAGTCATTTTTTTAAAACTCAAGAGATCTTTACAAGCTTTTTTCTAAGGTTCTTACCTTTATCTATATTTTTTTATATATTCATATCTTATTAAGGGAAAGTTGTTTAATTTTTTTGATTAATAGATAAGAAGTTATAAGTTATATAGAGAAATACAATGCGAATAGTGCTTGCACAAATAAACAATGTTGTTGGGGACGTAGATGGCAACATAGAAAAGATCAAAAAGGTTTTGTATAAATTTAAAGATGACGAAATTGATTTGGTGGTTTTTTCTGAGCTCGTTATTTCCGGATATCCCCCTGAAGATTTAGTCTTGAAACAATCTTTTGTAGAAAAGTGTTGGTTTGGGTTGCAAGAGATAATCAAGATAACAGAAAAATACAATCTGGGTACAATAGTGAGTCTTCCTGTAATTGAAGATTCTAAACTTTATTGTTCTGCAGTATTAGTAGACTCCGGAAAAGTTCTAGGTTTTGCTAAAAAAGTTAACCTACCTAATTATAGCGTATTTGATGAGAAAAGACTTTTTTCTAGAGGACCTGAACCAGAAATCTATAATTTTCGTGGAATTAAATTAGGTATTCCAATTTGTGAAGATATTTGGAATGAGAACGTCATAAATATCCTTAAGAAAAAAGGTTGTGAGATTGTCATTTCACCAAATGGCTCACCCTTTGATAAATATAAAAGAAATCAGAGAATAACGATCATTAATTCAAGAGTGAATGAGTCTGGCCTTCCGTTTCTGTACGTTAATCAAGTGGGCGGTCAGGATGAACTAGTTTTTGATGGCTCTAGTCTAATTGTGAATCCTGATGCAACCATTATTGAACAGGGTCCTTGTTGGGAGGAGTCTTTTTTAGTTGCAGAGTACAATAAGGAATCTTCTAAATTTTTAGGAAACAAGATTGATTTTAAAGAATCGAATGCCCTTGAAGATATTTATATGGCAACGGTCATAGGTTTGAGAGATTACGTCGTAAAAAATAATTTTCCTGGAGTAATATTAGGTTTATCAGGGGGAATAGATTCTGCTTTATGTGCTGCTATAGCGGTTGATGCTCTCGGTCCAGAGAAGATTCAATGTTTTATGATGCCTTCGAAATTTACATCCAAGGAAAGTATCGTTGATGCGAAAGTGTGTGCAAAGAACCTAAAAATTGAAATAGATTCAATTGATATAGAAGATACCTTCAGCAGTCTTAAAGAAGCTTTATCAGGAGTGTTTTCAGGTCTTCCCAATGATACTACTGAAGAAAATATTCAGTCACGTATAAGAGGAACAATTCTTATGGCGATATCCAATAAAAAAGGAAAAATGTTGATAACAACAGGTAATAAATCTGAGGTTTCTGTTGGATATTCAACTCTTTATGGTGACATGAATGGAGGTTTTAATCCTATTAAAGATATTTATAAAACTGAGGTTTATGATCTTGCGAATTGGAGGAACAAGAATTTTCCCAAGAATATACTTGGTTCAGAAGGTAATATTATCCCTTCATCAATACTAGAAAAAGAACCGAGCGCAGAATTGAGAGAGAACCAGAAAGATACAGATTCACTTCCCCCTTATGAAGAATTGGATAAAATTTTGGAGTTTTTAGTTGATTACGAAATGAGTATTAAAGAAATTATCAATAAAGGTTTTAATGAAGAAACTATTAAGAAGATAGAAAATCTCCTATACATATCTGAATACAAAAGAAGGCAATCAGCTCCAGGTGTAAAAATTAGCCAAAAGAATTTTGGTCGTGACCGACGTTACCCAATTACAAATAGATTTAGAGATAAAAATTGAATAAGAAATTTATAACCAGGTTTGCCCCAAGCCCTACTGGGTTGCTGCATATTGGAAATATAAGAACCGCTTTAATTAATTATCTGTTAGCCCTTAAAGAAGATGGAAAATTTATTTTAAGGATTGATGATACGGATAAAGAAAGAAGTAAGGACGAGTTTATAAATCAAATAAAGCAAGACCTTGAATGGTTAGAAATATATTTCCAAGAAATATTTAAGCAATCAGAAAGACTTGCTCGTTACAACGAAAATTTTGAGAAATTGAAGGAAAAAGGTCTAATTTATCCATGTTTTGAGGACCCTGAAGAACTAGAGAGAAAAAGAAAAAGGCTTATAGAAAGAAGAAAACCACCTGTTTATGATAGAGCTGCACTTAATTTATCACAAATTGAAATTGCTAAACTTATAGACAAAGGAAAAAAGCCTTACTGGAGATTCAAGCTGTCCAGCAAAAGAGTCATTTTTAATGATTTGGTTAGAGGAGAAGTAAGGGTAGAAACATCAGCGCAGTCCGATCCTGTAATCAAACGAGAAGATGGCGGCTATCTTTATAACTTACCTAGTGTTGTTGATGATATTGATATGGGTATTACGCATGTTGTTAGAGGAGAAGATCACGTCACAAATTCTGCAATACAAGTAGAAATGTTCCAGGCACTTGATAAACCTGTACCAATATTTGCGCACCATCCCTTGCTAGTTAATGAAAATGGAGAGCCTTTCTCAAAAAGGAATGCAGCTTCATCCGTTAAAAGTTTGAGGGAAAAGTATTTGAATCCCATTGCCATTAATTCTTTGAATATTTCAATTGGAACATCTATTGACCTAAGACCTATTTATTCGATGAAAGAAATGGCTGAAAATTTTGACATAGGTGCTCTTGGAAGAGCTCCTGCAAGGTATAGCGAAAAACAACTTTTAAAATTAAATTCGATGATTGTTAGTTCATTAAGTTTTCTTCAGTTATCTGATGATTTTAAAGAATTGGGTTACGATATTAACGAAGATATATGGGAATGCATAAAAAATAATATAGAAACCCTTACTGAAGTTAAGGAATGGCTGAAGATAATTAAAGGTCCTATTAAAAATGATAATAAGTTGGATAGTGAATTTATGAGAATTGTTGAAAAATTATTACCTGAAGAGCCTTGGGATGAAACAACTTGGGAAAAATGGATTTCTAAGATAAAAGAAAGGACTAAAAAAATTGGGAAAGACCTTTTCTTACCATTAAGACGTGCAATTACAGGAAAATCCAATGGTCCTGAGTTGAATAAATTGATAATCTTAATAGGATATAAAGAGATAAGGAATAGACTTAAAAATAATTAAAAATGACAAAAGATAACTTAATATTATTTGATACCACTCTAAGAGATGGACAACAAACTCAAGGTGTGGATTTTTCCGTTAAGGATAAAACGGATATTTCTAAAGCCCTTGACGATTTGGGGCTAGATTATATTGAAGGAGGATGGCCTGGAGCCAATCCTACAGACACAAAATTCTTTGAATCGAAGCCAAACTTTAATCATTCAAATTTTACTGCATTTGGGATGACAAAAAGGTCCGGACGTTCTGCTAATAATGATCCTCAGCTTCGAGCATTATTAGATTCTTATTCAAATAGTATATGTCTAGTAGGCAAAACCTGGGATTATCATGTAGATGTTGCCTTAGGAATTACTCTTGAAGAAAATATTCAAGCGATCAAAGAGTCTGTTGAAGCTGTTATTGAAAACGGTAAGGAATCTTTATTAGATTGCGAACATTTCTTTGATGGTTTTAAGTCCAATCCCGATTTTGCTTTGAGGTGCATAGAAACATCAATTAATGCGGGATCTAGATGGGTAGTTTTGTGTGACACGAATGGAGGAACTTTACCAGATGAAGTCTTTGAAATAGTTAAAAAGGTAACTGACAGGTTTCCCGGAGATAAAATTGGTATTCATTGTCATAATGATACAGAAAATGCTGTCGCAAATTCTTTGGCGGCAATTGATGCTGGCGCCAGACAGTTACAGGGGACTATAAATGGTCTCGGGGAAAGATGTGGTAATGCAAATTTAATTTCTATAATTCCAACATTTTTATTAAAGAATCGGTATTCCGAAAAATTTAATATCTCTGTGAGTAGAGAGAAGTTGAAAGACTTAAAGAAAGTATCTAGATTGGTCGATGATATTTTAAATAGACACCCCAACAACCATCAAGCTTATGTAGGTGATAATGCTTTCGCCCATAAAGGGGGGCTGCATGTCTCAGCAGTAATGAAGGAGTCACAGACTTACGAGCATGTACATCCTGAATTGGTTGGGAATATAAGAAAGATATTGGTTTCTAATCAGGCTGGGAAGTCCAATCTTCTTTCCCGCCTTTCTTCAATTGGAATGGAAATAAAAAATGACGATAAGAGGATTATTAAGCTTCTTGATATTGTCAAAAATAAAGAATTTGAAGGATATTCTTATGATGGAGCCGGGGCATCTTTTGAGCTTTTAGCAAGGAAAGTCCTAGAGGGAACTCCTGATTTTTTTAGTGTGAACAGTTATCAGGTCACAATCGGAAGCGACAAGAAAAAGAAAAAAGATACATTTTCAGAAGCTCAAATTGAACTTGATGTTGAGGGACGTAAAATCGTATCTAAAGGCAGTGGTAATGGACCCATTAATGCTCTGGATAAAGCTTTAAGAAAAGATCTAGGTTTATTTAATGAGTATTTAAGGGACCTCGTATTGGTGGATTATAAAGTCCGAATCCTTGATGGAGGTACTGAGGCTATAACTAGGGTGGTGATAGAAAGTTCAGATAAGGATATTGATAGTTGGTTTACTGTGGGAGTAAGTCCGAATATTGTAGAGGCTTCTTTTCAGGCATTAATGGATTCTATAAATTATAAATTAATCAAAGAAGGAGCGCCTATCAAGAAATCTGATTAAATTTTTCATGCCTAAATAATTCTTTACAATTATTCACTATATAAAGATTTTTCAT
>PCCF01000028.1 GCA_002731945.1 Rhodobiaceae bacterium
TTTATTTTTGAATTAACTGGAAATATAGAAAAAATTAATTCTTTTATTGATTTGCTTCGCCCTTTAGGTTTAGAGGATATATCAAGAACCGGTCTAGCCGCCGTTACCAGAGGAAGTAAGGAAACGTAATTTTCAAGAGGGGAATATTGATGAAAGTTTATTATGATAGTGATGCAGACTCAGAACTTATTAAAGATAGCAAAGTTGCTATCATAGGTTATGGTAGTCAAGGGCATGCTCACGCATTAAATCTTCGTGATAGCGGAGTTAAAGAAGTATGTGTTGCATTAAAAGAAGGATCTTCCTCTATTACAAAAGCAGAAAACGCAGGTTTTCAGGTTAAAACTGTTTCAGAAGCGGCTTCTTGGGCAGATATAATGATGATGTTGACACCAGATGAACTACAGGCCGATATTTATAACAACGATATTTCAGAAAAATTGAAAAATGGGGCATCGTTATTTTTTGCACACGGTTTGAATATTCATTTTAACCTTATTAAACCAAGAGAAGATCTAAACATTATTATGGTTGCTCCAAAAGGTCCTGGACATACCGTGAGGTCGGAGTATGAAAGAGGCGCGGGTGTTCCTTGCTTATTAGCCGTACATCAGGATTCTACGGGAAATGCGAGTGAGATTGGTTTGTCTTATGCATCATTAATTGGAGGTGGTAGAGCTGCAATCATTGAAACTACCTTTAGAGAAGAATGCGAAACTGATCTTTTCGGAGAACAAGCGGTGCTGTGTGGTGGTGTGGTTGAATTAATAAGAAACGGATTTGAAACTCTTGTAGAAGCTGGCTATGCCCCAGAAATGGCATATTTCGAATGTCTTCATGAAATGAAACTTATAGTTGATCTCATGTATGAAGGTGGAATTAAGAATATGAATTATTCCATATCTAATACTGCAGAATATGGAGAATATGTTTCAGGACCAGAGGTGGTCGGAAGCGAAGCCAGAGAATCTATGAAAAAAATTCTTGAAAACATTCAATCAGGAAAATTTGTGGAAAAATGGATGAACGAAAATAAACAAGGATCTAACAAAGAATTTTATAATTTACGTGAAAAATCCAACTCTCATCAAATTGAGGAGGTTGGAGAGAAACTCCGCAGTATGATGCCATGGCTTGGTGAAAATTCATTAGTGGACAAAGAAAAAAATTAATTTTCTTGAATAAATCTATTTTTTAAGGCATTTATCCTTTTAAGGCATTGATATGAAAAGGTTGTTTTGTCATAAGTTTTATAATGATGGTGTTTCAAAAACACTAGACAATCTGTCATTGCCTCTAGTATTTAATTCTTTACTAGTACTACTCCTTATTTGCCCCTGAGTACGTCATTTTTTTGGCTTTGTTCTCAGGGGAAGAATTTCTAAGCCGAAGTGTAGATTTAGGAGTAAAAAAATGACTAATAATAATAGAAATATAAAAATTTTTGATACAACTCTTCGTGATGGAGAACAGTCACCAGGAGCTTCAATGTCTTTAAGAGAAAAAATCCAAATAGCAGAGATTTTTGATCAAATGAATATTGATATTATTGAAGCTGGATTTCCAATTGCATCTAATGGGGACTTTGAATCCGTTAAAGAAGTTTCAAAAATAATAAAAAACGTACAAGTATGTGGTTTAGCTAGGGCTGGTGAAAAAGATATTGACAGAGCTGCAGAAGCCCTAAAGAATGCAAAAAATCCTAGAATCCATACATTTATAGCAACTAGCCCAGTTCATATGAAATATAAGCTTCAAATGAATGAAGAAGAGGTTTTGGATGCAGTTAATTTTTCAGTTTCTCGAGCAAGAAACCTGGTTGATGATGTGCAATGGTCCGCGGAGGATGCAACTCGCACAGAAAGTGATTTTCTTCATAAGTGTGTAGATGTTGCGATATCTGCAGGAGCTACGACAATTAATATTCCTGATACTGTTGGTTATGCTACTCCAGATGAATATTATGAAATTATTAGCTCCTTAATTGATAATATCCCTTCATCTGACAAGGTTACTTTCTCTACTCACTGCCATAACGATTTAGGATTAGCTGTAGCTAATTCTTTATCTGGTATCCGAGCCGGAGCAGGGCAAGTTGAGTGTACCATGAATGGGATCGGAGAAAGAGCAGGAAATGCTGCACTTGAAGAGATCGTCATGTCCATGAAAGTTAGAAATGATGTATTAAATTATAATAGTAATGTTGATACGAAGCTATTTACTCGCGCTTCAAGGTTGGTTTCGTCAGTTACATCGTTTCCTGTCCAATACAATAAAGCCATAGTAGGAAAAAATGCTTTTGCCCATGAGGCAGGTATACACCAAGATGGCATGTTGAAGCACAATGAAACTTATGAAATTATGACACCTGAAAGCGTTGGTTTAAGTGAATCTACATTAGTAATGGGTAAGCATTCAGGAAAACATGCTTTTAAAGAGAAAGCCAAAGAATTAGGTTATGTCCTTGCCGATAACCAGTTAAAAGATGCTTTTTACCGGTTTAAAGAATTAGCGGACAAGAAAAAAGAAATCTTTGATGATGATATAGTTGCAATTATTGATGACGAATTTTCAAGTAGAAATGAGCAAATAAAATTAGTATCTCTTATGATACAGGCTGGAACCGAGGGACCACAGTTCGCAGAACTTGCAATGGAAGTTAATGGTAAGATTTACAAAACTAAAAGTGATGGGGATGGTCCTGTCGATGCATTATTTAATGCTATTTCTGAAATTGTTCCACATGAATCTGAGCTTCAACTTTACCAAGTTCATGCTGTAACAGAAGGAACTGATGCACAAGCTGAAGTAAGTGTAAGGTTGCACGAATCAGGAAAGACAGTTATTGGAAGAGGAGCTGATACAGATACTTTAGTTGCTTCTGCTAGGGCATATATAAGTGCTTTAAATCGATTAATGATTAAAAGAAAAAAAAATATACCCGAGGAGATAACCAACTGATTTTTTAGGAGATAAATCTTGCAAGGTTTCCTTAGTTTAATTAGTTCCGACATGGCCATAGATTTAGGCACTACTAATACATTAGTTTATCTAAAGAAATCTGGGATAGTTGTAAATGAGCCTTCTGTAGTGGCAGTTGAAGGTCCTCCAGATAGGATAAAAATCTTAGCGGTTGGCGAAAAAGCCAAAAAAATGTTAGGGCGAACTCCAGAAAATATTAAGGCTATTCTTCCTATGAAAGATGGAGTTATCGCGGACTTTATAGCTGCAGAAGAAATGATCAAATATTTCATCCAGAAGGCAACTCCAAACAAAACTTTATTAAGCCCTAAAATCATCATTTGTGTTCCAACAGGCGCTACACCTGTTGAAAGAAAAGCTATTCAAGAAGCCGGGATTGCAGCTGGTGCTAGGAGAGTATATTTAATCGAAGAATCAATGGCTGCCGCCATAGGTGCCGACTTACCCGTTACTGAGCCGGTAGGGTCTATGATTGTCGATGTTGGGGGAGGAACTACTGAAGTAGCAATTGTGTCATTAGAGGGGATAGTTTACTCAAAATCTATAAGAGTTGGAGGTAACAAATTTGATGAGTCTATAATTTCTTATCTACGAAGAAACGAAAACCTAATAATTGGCGAAGTTACAGCAGAAAACGTTAAGAAAATGATAGGATCAGGAATTATTCCAAAGCACAGTGAGGGCAAAAAGATTACTATTAAGGGGAGAGATGCGATTGATGGTATTCCTAAAGAAAAAGAAGTATCTGAAAGACAAATAGCTGAAAGCCTAGCAGAGCCATTATTTGACATAGTTGAAGCAATTAAAGAAGGATTAGAAATGGCGCCGCCGGAGCTTAGCGGAGATATAATGGAGTACGGCATAACCTTGACTGGAGGTGGGTCCCTCCTAAGAAACACCGACATGGTAGTCCAGAATGCAACTGGTATAGAGGTTAGGTATGCTAACGACCCCTTATTCAGTGTAGTTTTGGGAACAGGAAAAGTTCTAGAAAATCTAAAGGATATGCAAAGATCACTAAGTTCAACTTATGGGGGCTATAGCTAGGAATCGGTTTAAAATTACCTAATGAATACTAACTTCGATAATGATAATAACGGTATATCTCGTCGTATTTTTATTGTTGGAGGTGGTATGTTTGTTTTGTCAGCCACAGTATTAGGCCAACTTTGGAATTTGCAGGTCAGGCAAGGCGGAAAATATAAACTACTATCCGATAAAAACCGTATCAGACTTACCCCTATTCAACCACAAAGAGGAAGGTTTCTAGATCGTAATGGTCTTCCTATAGCTATAAACTCATCTAATTTTAAATTATCTTATTTTTCTGAGAATGGTAAAGACAGTTCTAGGGCTTTAGAAAAACTCTCTAAACACATAAATCTAAATTCTAAGCACATTGAACAAATTAAAATAGATATAAAAAAAACAAAAAACGGAAAACCCATATTTGTAAAAGATAACTTAACCATTGAAGAGATAAATATCTTAGAAAAGATCAATGAAAAAGAGGGCTTTGTAATAAAAAATATCAATAAGAGATCATATATAGAACAAGAAAGGTTTGCCCACATTGTCGGTTATGTAAGAAAAAAGAGAACCTCTGATCACATTAATTCAACGTCAATATCAGGTGTTACTGGTCTAGAATATAGATATGACAATATTTTACGAGGACAAATGGGTTTCGTAAAAACCGAAGTCAATGCGGTTGGAGATAGTGTTAAAATTTTAGACAAAAATGAGTCAATCTCTGGTCAAGATATTACTCTTACTATTGACAGAAATCTTCAAGAAAATGTTTATACAATGATGAAGGGAAAGCCAGGAGCTGCTTGTGTTTTAGATATTAGGAATGGTGATATTATGGCTTTATGTTCTTCCCCAAGTTTTGATCCCAATGATTTTGTTAATGGTTTTTCTGAGAAAAAATGGAGAATTCTAAACAATAATATCCATAAACCTTTCCTAAATAAGGCAATCAATGGTGAATACCCGCCAGGATCAACATTTAAAATGATGGTGGCCTTAGCTGGCTTAGAATCTGGTCTTTTAGATCCAAAAAAGAAAATAATCTGTGAGGGTAAAACGGATTTTGGAGACAGGACTTTCCATTGTTGGAGAGACAAAGGTCATAAAGAAGTAGATTTAAGAAAAGCGATAAAAGTATCTTGCGATACTTATTTCTATAAGTTAGCCGCAAGACTTGGAATAGATAGAATTGCTTTGATGGCTTATCGTTTTGGTCTAGGAAAAAATTATAATCTAATTTCTGAGAGAGAAAGCAAGGGATTGATTCCTGATAGAAGATGGAGAAAAAACAATCTCTATAATTCAAGATGGGGTATAGGAGATACTGTAGTTGCTGGAATTGGTCAAGGATTTGTGACAGCAACCCCCTTACAATTAGCTNTAATGATNGGNTCTATAGCGAATAAAGGGTTTAATATATCCCCTAATCTAATATCNTCTCCTGNTNCCAAGAAGAATAATCACTCAAANCCATTAGGNCTNAGTTTTTCTAANATCGANATGATAAGAAATTTTCTTGATATTGCTGTCAATGAAAGGGGTAGCAATGGTTATAAAAGTAGAATTAGTGATCAAGATTGGTTGATGGGAGGAAAGACTGGTACTTCTCAGGTTAAGGAGATTTCAGAAGAAGAGAGGTTAGGGGAAGTTGTAACTGCAGACAAATGGGAATTCAGAGACCACGCTTTGTTCGTTGGTTATGCGCCGACAAAAAAACCTAGATTTGCTGTATCTGTAATTCTTGAACATGGCGGCTCGGGAAGTCGAAATGCAGCCCCAATAGGAAGGGATATTTTACTAGCTTGTAGGAATTTGGAAGGTTCGGGTTACAGAATTTAATAAGGATTAATATTGAAAAGTAGATACAGAAATACTCTTGTTTATGATAGAAGCCCTTATTGGGATTCCTTCAAAAGAATCAATTTTGTTATTCCAGCTTCTCTTTTTCTTCTCAGTTTGACGGGGATTTTAATGCTTTACTCTGTTTCGGGCGGTGAAATTGGTGTTTTAGTCAAGAATCATTTGGTTAGAATTTTTATTGGATTGTTGGTCTTTTTAGCATTTGCGTTCACAAGTATCAGGATTATTAGATATATTTCACCTGCTTTATATTTAATTATTCTTTTGTGCTTATTATGGCTTTTTTTCTTTGAGACCAACACAGTCTCAAGGTGGATAAACTTGGGATCTTCAAGCTTTCAACCAGCAGAAGTACTAAAATTTATCCTAATCTTAACTTTGGCATCTTATTATAGTTTTTTAGGAGAAAGGCGATCGAAGGGTTCTTTTTCAGCAATTCTACCTTTGGTTTTAATAATATTACCTACTTTTCTAACGGTTAGACAACCAGACTTAGGAACGGCTTTGTTGTTGTTATTGACTGGTATTTCTATTATTTTTTTTTCCGGGTTGCGTTTTAGATGGATTGCTATCGGTGCATTGAGTTTTGGCGCTTCTATTCCAATTATTTTAGATAATCTTAAAGAATATCAAAAGGAAAGGCTTATGGTTTTCTTAAATCCGGAAACAGACCCTTTTGGAGCAGGTTATCACATAATACAATCTAAGATTGCAATTGGTTCAGGAGGATTTACTGGAAAGGGTTTTATGATGGGCACTCAAAGTCAATTAAATTTTCTTCCAGAAAAACACAGTGATTTCATGTTATCTGTTCTACTTGAAGAGACGGGGTTTCTTGGAGGTCTTTTTGTTTTCTTTATCTTTCTTTACTTAATTTTGATCTCCATACACACTTCCTTAACATCGAGAAGTCGATTTAACTGTTTGGCTTGTGCAGGAATAGCAGTTTTAACATTTTTATATTTCTTTATTAATTCGGCTATGATTATGGGTATTATCCCTATAGTTGGAGTACCTCTACCTATGCTTTCTTATGGTGGTTCAGCTATAATTGCTTTTTGTGGTGCTATGGGTTTTGTTGTAAATGCAAGAATAAACCGAGATATTAAATTAGAGAGTTTTCTTGGAAACTAAAGTGTTACATCCTATTGACCAAATTATCGAAGAAAGATGTGAAAAATTAAGAAGAAACAAATTTCTTTGGAATATTATTAAAACTCCGATCTTCAAAGCATTAAATTACAAAGAAGCTAAAGAAATAACAGATATAATTTTTTCTAAAAGTGGTTTCGATGCTTTTTCTTATTTAGTAGAGATTCTTGATACAAGTATGCGAGTTGAACATTTGGATTTTGTTCCCGATAAAGGTGCCGTCTTATTAGCAGGAAATCATCCTACAGGATTGATAGATGGTATCGTTATGTTTCAGGTTTTAAAAGTGAAAAGACCCGATTATGCTCTTTATGCAAATTCCGATTTAATAAAATTAGCACCGAGATTTACGGATGTTATTATTCCTGTAGAATGGATAGAGAGTGAAAGAACCTCTGAAAAAAGTAGAAAAACACTAAAATTAACGAGAGAGGCCTTAAATAATGGCAGACCCTTATTATCATTTTCTTCAGGGAGATTAGCAAAAAGAATGGGCATTAAGTTAAGAGAAAGACCATGGATCACAACAGTTATTA
>PCCF01000029.1 GCA_002731945.1 Rhodobiaceae bacterium
TTGAGCATCAAGGTATTCATCTTCAGATAACAATTGAAGATTTTTCAAGGGTGTTAAGCCTGGATCCATAACTATAAAGTTTTCGAAATATAATACTTTTTCAAGATCTTTAAGCATCACATCAAGCATTAACCCGATCCTACTGGGTAAAGATTTTAAAAACCAAATGTGAGCAACTGGTGCAGCAAGCTCTATATGGCCCATTCTCTCTCTTCTGACTTTTGAGAGGGTAACTTCAACACCACATTTTTCACAGACTATACCTTTAAACTTCATACGTTTGTATTTTCCGCAAAGGCACTCATAATCTTTAACAGGTCCAAAAATTCTAGCGCAAAAAAGGCCTTCTCTCTCTGGTTTGAAAGTTCTGTAATTTATAGTCTCTGGTTTTTTTATTTCTCCATACGACCAAGACAGTATTTTCTCAGGACTTGCTATTCCTATGCGTATATGATCAAAATTTTGAGCAGACTTATTCTGATTAAAAATATCTAAAACTTCTTTATTCATTATTCCTCCTTATAAGGATAAAATCGGTTATTAATTAATTTGGATTGTCTTCTAGTAATTCTACATTAAGACCAAGTGATCTCATTTCTTTAATTAAAACATTAAAGCTTTCAGGTACTCCAGCTTCAAAATTTTCTTCACCTCTAATAATCGATTCATAAACTTTTGTTCTACCAGCCACATCATCTGATTTTATTGTAAGCATTTCTTGCAGAGTATAGGCTGCGCCATAGGCCTCTAAAGCCCAAACCTCCATCTCACCAAATCTTTGTCCACCAAATTGGGCCTTTCCGCCAAGTGGTTGTTGGGTAACAAGGCTATAAGGACCAACAGATCTACCGTGAATTTTATCATCAACTAAATGATGTAATTTTAACATATATATAAATCCTACTGTAACAGGTCGATCAAATTTATTTCCAGTCCTGCCATCATAAAGATAAACTTGGCCACTAGGATCCAGATCAGCCTTATCTAGGAAATCTTCTATGTCACTTTCACCAGCACCATCAAATACTGGCGTGGCTATAGGCACACCCTTCACTAAAGTTTGAGCAAATTCCAAATAATCGCCATCATTGAAATTATTTAGATCTTTATTATCATAAATATCGTCAATTATATTTTTAACCTTGGAAATATCTGTATCTCTTTCATATTTCTCAATAGCTCTCTCAATTTTTTTTCCTAAACCAGCACATGTCCATCCAAGGTGGGTCTCTAATATCTGCCCAACATTCATTCTACTTGGCACACCAAGTGGGTTTAGAACAATATCTACAGGTGTTCCATCTTCAGTGTAAGGCATATCCTCAGTAGGAACTATTCTTGAAATAACTCCTTTGTTTCCATGTCTACCAGCCATCTTATCACCTGGTTGAAGCTTTCTCTTTACAGCAACGTAAACTTTTATACTTTTCATTACTCCTGGAAGCAGATCATCGCCTCTGCTAACTTTATCTACTTTGTCATTAAATCTTTTCTCAATTTGAAGTTTACTTTGCTCATATTGATTTTTAATCTTTTCTATCTCAGATTGGTTATCGTCATTTTGCAAAACAAAATCCCACAACAATCTATTTGGTAAATCTTGAAGGATCTCATTTGACAACTTAGTTTTAGCTTTAGATATTGAAGGCCCTGATATTACCATCTTATTAAGAAGAACGTCTCTCAGCCTCGAGTAAACATTTCTTTCTAAGATAAAAATCTCATCATCTCTATCTATAGAGAGCCTTTCTATTTCTTCTTGCTCAACAGCAAGGGCTCTTTCATCTTTTTCTATTCCATGACGATTAAACACTTTAACATCTACCACGGTTCCACTCGTTCCAGGGGGCAATCTCAGAGATGAGTCTCTAACATCTGAGGCTTTTTCTCCAAAAATTGCTCTTAAAAGTTTTTCCTCTGGCGTTATTGGGCTTTCACCCTTTGGTGTAACCTTTCCTACCAAAATTTCTCCAGGTTTAACTTCAGCACCTATGTAAACTATACCTGACTCATCTAGGTTTCTTAAAGCTTCTTCACCAACATTTGGTATGTCACGGGTAATCTCTTCAGATCCAAGTTTTGTGTCTCTTGACATCACTTCGAACTCTTCAATATGAATAGAAGTAAACACATCATCTTTTACTAACCTTTCGGATAATAAAATTGAATCTTCAAAATTGTATCCATTCCAAGGCATGAAAGCGACTAATACATTTTTTCCAAGCGCTAACTCGCCTCTATCTGTCGAAGGTCCGTCAGCAATAATGTCTCCTTCCTTAACATCTTCTCCAACCCTAACTAAAGGTCTTTGATTTATACATGTTGATTGGTTTGATCTTTGAAATTTCTTTAGATTAAATATATCAACTCCTAGATCTCCTTTTTCTAAATTTCCTTTAGATCGAATAACAATTCTCTGAGAATCCACTTGATCAACTATTCCATCTCTTGTTGCTACTAAGGCAGAGCCAGAGTCCCTTGCGACTAAGGATTCCATTCCTGTGCCTACCATAGGTGCCTCGTTAGATAGAAGAGGTACAGCTTGTCTCATCATGTTTGAACCCATTAAGGCTCTATTAGCATCATCATTTTCTAAGAATGGTATCAATGATGCGGCCACTGAGACAGTCTGTTTTGGACTTACATCCATAAAATCTACCTGCTCAGGACTTACAAGATCAAAACCGCCATCATATCTACAATTAATTAAATCGCTTAAAAATTTACCTTTATTATCAATGATTTCATCAGCTTGAGAAATTCGATACCTCCCCTCTTCGATAGCTGAAAGATACACAATTTCATTAGTCTTAGCTCCCTTGATAATTTTTAGATATGGACTTTCAATAAATCCGTATTTATTAATTCTAGCATACGTTGCTAAAGAGTTTATTAAACCAATGTTTGGACCTTCAGGAGTCTCTATCGGGCAGATCCTTCCATAATGTGTTGGGTGAACATCTCTAACCTCAAAGCCAGCTCTTTCTCTCGTAAGTCCTCCTGGTCCCAATGCAGAAACTCTTCTTTTATGAGTGATTTCTGAAAGAGGATTAGTTTGATCCATAAATTGAGATAATTGCGAGGAACCAAAGAATTCTCTAATAGATGCAGCTATAGGTTTTGCGTTTATAATGTCTTGGGGCATCACAGCATCAACATCAATAGAGCTCATCCTTTCTTTTATTGATCTTTCCATACGAAGAAGACCTATTCGAAATTGATTTTCCATGAGTTCGCCGACAGATCGTACGCGCCTATTTCCTAAATTATCTATATCATCTATCTCTCCCTTTCCATCCCTTATATTTACTAAGGTCTTTAAGACAGAGGATATATCTTCTTTAGTAAGAACTCTTAAAGTGTCTGAAATATCTAAATTTAATCTCAAATTAAGCTTAACTCTACCTACATCAGAAAGATCATACCTATCACTTTCAAAGAATAGGGTTCTGAATAATGCACCTGCACTTTCTACAGTTGGCGGCTCACCAGGACGTAAAATTCTATAAATCTCAAAAAGTGCTGAATCCTGATCATATGATTTATCTATTGCTAATGTATTCCTGACAAAGGCACTTGAATTAATTCCATCAATTAGTAAGATCGGTATGATGTTTATTTTTTCATTTGTAAAAGTCTCTAATAATTCTTCAGTAATTTCTTGACCTGCCTCAGCAAAGATTTCACCCGTTTTATTATTTACTAAATCTTTGGCAATATATTTCCCTACCAACTCTTCGTTTTCAATCTTTAGATTTTTGATATTTTCATATTGATTTAGAAGTCTAGGTGTAATTTTTTTTCCAGATTCAATAATAATTTTTCCAGTTTTTGCATCTTTTATATCAAAGATTGACTTAAGACCTTTAAGATTATCTGGAATAAATGGCTTCCTCCAATTATCTTTAATTCTCGTATATTTCTCAACCTTATAAAAGATTGATAATATTTCTTCAGAGCTATAACCTAAGCTATACAAAATGGTTGTTGCGGGTATTTTTTTCTTACGATCGATTCTTGCATTAACTATATCTTTCGCATCAAATTCAAAATCTAGCCAAGAACCTCTGTAAGGTATTATACGTGCTGCATATAATATCTTTCCTGAAGAATGAGTTTTACCTTTATCATGATCAAAAAATACTCCTGGGCTTCTATGCATTTGCGAAACAACAACTCTTTCAGTGCCATTTATGATAAAAGTCCCATTATCAGTCATAAGGGGTAAATCGCCCATATAGACATCTTGCTCTTTAACATCCTTAACAGTCTTTACTAATGTATCTTCATCAAGATCAAAAACTATTAAGCGCAACGTAACCTTCAAAGGCGCAGCATATGTAAGACCTCTTTGAATACATTCTATTGTATCAAATTTTGGCTCATCAAAAGAATAAGAGATGTATTCAATTGTTGAGGTTTCAGAAAAGTCATGAATCGGAAAAACCCCACTAAAAACATTTTGAAGTCCCTTGTCTAGTCTTTCTTCGTCTTTCTTATTTTGCTGTAAAAACAAAGCGTAAGATGATCTTTGTACCTCAATAAGGTTAGGCATTTCAGCTACTTCTTCTATCTTTTGAAATGATTTTCTTATTCTTTTTCTTACATTAAAATTGTCAGCCATATATTTTACCTATGTAATTAAGATTAGTTATTATTTTAGTTCTACTTTTGCTCCAGCAGCTTCAAGTTTTTCTTTTATTTCATTTGCCTCATCTTTAGAAACACCTTCCTTAATATCTTTTGGGGCACCCTCGACAAGTTCTTTAGCTTCTTTTAGCCCTAAACCAGTAGCAGTCCTTACCTCTTTAATAACATTGATTTTCTTATCTCCTATTTCTGTGAGCACTATAGTGAAAGAATCTTTTTCTTCTTCTCCACTTGTATCACCCTCTGCTGAAGGTGCGGCGGCGGCCACTACTGGCGCTGCAGCAGAGACTCCCCACTTTTCTTCGAGAATTTTTGATAACTCCGAAGCCTCAAGAACAGTTAACTTTGATAACTCTTCGGCAATTTTTTCTAAATCAGCCATTATTTTCTCCTAAAAAATTATAAAAAATAAAATTACGCTACTTTATCCTCTTTGCTTTTTGCATAAATGACCTGATTTAATTTACCTCCAGGTCGATTTAAAATTCCTGCTAAGCTTGTTGCTGATGCACATAGCATACTTAATAAAGTCGCTCTAAGGACATCAAACGAGGGTAATGAAGCAAGTGTGTTAATAGTTTCCTTATCAATAATCTCTCCTTCCATAAAACCACCAACTATTGAAAAATTTTCATGATCCTTTGAAAAATTGGAGAGAATCTTAGGTTGAGATGATAATTCTTTAGAAAATACTATGGCAATTGGTCCGTTTAATTGATCTGAAAGAACCTCGGCTTGAGTGTTAGAAATTGCTATCTTTGACAGGCTATTTTTTGTAACCCTCAAAGTAGAGTCTGTTTCTCTAAGTTGACTCCTAAGACTAGTTATTTCTCCAACAGATAGACCATTGTTATGAGTTAATATTAAAAGATTAGATTCAGAAAATTGTTTATTTAATGATGAAACTACTCTTTCTTTACTTTCTCTATCCATATTTTCCTCCAAAGGCATCCTCTAAATTTAGGACTCTCTTAACAAGCGATCTATAGAAAAATCTATAGACCTAGGCTGCCCTTAAATAATGCAATGAATAAATTAAAACTTATTCACTGTTTTAAATGTCTCATACGGGAGTAAAAATTACTTTAAGTCGAAACACCCATAATCTAGGACAGTTGTATGCCAACTAGTGGCATACTTGAAACAGGAGTTAATAAAAAGCTCCTGTATCAATATTTAACCCAACTCCCATTGAGGAGCTGAGTGAAACCTTTTTTAAAAAACTACCTTTAGCTGTATTTGGCTTTTCCTTCTTAACAGCATTTACAAATTCTAAAATATTCTGACGAAGAGCATCTTTTGAAAAGCTCACTTTTCCAATTCCGGCGTGTACGATGCCAGATTTTTCTGCTCGAAACTCTACAGATCCTGATTTTGCTAACTCAACTGCACTTTTTACATCATTAGTAACAGTCCCAAGCTTTGGATTAGGCATCAAACCTTTTGGCCCAAGCACTTGACCTAATTTTCCAACGGTTGGCATCATTTCAGGAGTTGAAATACATCTATCAAAATCGATTTTTCCTGAAGAAATCTCTTCAATTAATTCTTCTGAACCAACAATATCTGCACCAGCTGACTTTGCTTCATCAATTTTTTCACCTTTAGCAAAAACCGCTACCCTTATATCTTTGCCAATCCCGTTTGGTAAGTTTATCATACCTCTAACAGATTGATCTGATTGTGAGGGATCAATATTTAAGTTAAGAGAAATATCAATGGTTTCATCAAATTTAGGGTTTGAGCTCTCCTGAATAATAGTCAAAGCATCAGCAAGATCATACATCTTGTTTTCTTCTGCCTTACCCATATTCTCATTATATCTTTTGCTTCTTTTGCTCATATTATTCTTTTACCTCTAACCCAATAGATCTTGCTGATCCTTTGACTATTTCTACAGCGGCATCAAGATCAAATGCATTCAAATCCTGCATTTTGGCTTCCGCTATTTCTTTGCATTGGGCTGAGGTGACAGACCCACATATCTCCACACCTGTATTTCCTGATCCTTTTTCTATATTTGCGGCTTTTTTTAATAAATAACTTGTTGGAGCAGTCTTTATAATGAAATCAAATGATTTATCAACATAAATAGTGATTATTGTGGGACGTGGGGCTCCCTGTTCTTCGTTTTGTGTCTGTGCATTAAAAGCCTTACAAAACTCCATAATGTTTAAACCTCTTTGACCCAAAGCAGGTCCAATGGGAGGTGAAGGACTAGCCTGTCCAGCCGGAACTTGTAATTTTAAATAACCCTGTATTTGTTTGGCCATAATAAATGATACCTAATTATAACTTTTCGACTTGTGAATATTGTAATTCTACTGGTGTAGGTCTTCCAAAAATCGAGACCGCAACTTTGAGTTTTGTTCTTTCTTCGTCAACTTCCTCAACTGACCCATTAAATGATGCGAATGGACCGTCTGAGACTCTTACTTGTTCGCCTATTTCAAAAACAACGGAAGGCCTCGGGCTCTCCGCACCCTCTCGAATTCTATTAATAATTCTATCTATTTCCTCCTGGGAAACAGGATGAGGTTTAGTGCCATGATCAGATCCTAAGAAACCTGTTACTTTCGGAGTATTCTTAACTAAATGAAAAGTTTCGTCGGTCAAATTCATATATACCAAAACATATCCAGGAAAAAATCGTTTCTCTGAATTAATTTTTCTTCCTCTTTTTATTTCAATTACCTCTTCAGTCGGAACAATTATTTCTTCAAATGAAGATTCAAGATCAGCAAGCGCAGCTCTTTCTTTAATTGATTCGGCAACTTTTTTCTCGAAATTTGAATAAGCGTGAACTATATACCAACTTTTTGACATTCTTAATTCCCTAAACCGAGTATTAATTTAATTCCAAAACTCATAATTTGATCACCAAGAAAGAAAAAAATTGCAGCAATTAAACAAAAAATAAAAACAATTAAGGTAGTTGTAAAAGTTTCACCTCTTGAAGGCCAAGTTACTTTTGAGACTTCGTTTCTAACTTCTTGAATAAACTGTATGGGTCCTGTTTTAGACATTAACTTTTTTATCCTTAAATATAATACAAAGAACACCTTGGCAGGAGTGGAGGGAGTCGAACCCCCAACCCCCGGTTTTGGAGACCGGTGCTCTAGCCAATTGAGCTACACTCCTCCAAATTATTCAATAATTTTTGAAATTACCCCCGATCCAACAGTTCTTCCGCCTTCACGGATAGCAAATCTAAGATTCTCTTCCATAGCAATAGGTACAATTAATTCGACATTCATCTCCACATTATCTCCAGGCATTACCATTTCAGTGCCCTTATCTAAAGAAACAACGCCAGTAACATCTGTAGTTCTAAAATAAAATTGTGGTCGATAACTTGTAAAGAAAGGCGTATGTCTTCCACCTTCTTCTTTAGTTAGAATATAAGCTGAAGCCTTGAACTTTGTGTGAGGGGTAATAGATTTAGGAGCACATAAAACCTGTCCTCTTTCAACCTGGTCTCTATCAATACCTCTTAAAAGAACACCAACATTATCACCAGCTTCACCCTGATCTAAAAGCTTTCTAAACATCTCAACACCAGTACAAGTAGTTGTTTGCGTATCCTTAACTCCAACAATTTCTATTGTATCATTCACATTAACAATGCCACGTTCAACCCTTCCAGTTACGACAGTTCCTCTTCCAGAAATAGAAAAAACATCCTCAATAGGCAGCAAGAACGGTTGGTCTTTTGGTCTTTCCGGCTGAGGTACATATTCATCTACTGACTTCATTAATTCTAAAATAGCATTCTTACCTGTTTCTTCATCTTTTCCTTCCAAAGCTGATAAGGCTGAACCCTTTACTATTGGTATATCATCTCCAGGAAATTCATATTCGGTTAGTAATTCCCTTACTTCCATTTCAACAAGATCAAGAAGTTCCTGGTCATCGACCTGGTCAACTTTATTTAGGAATACAATCAAAGCAGGTACGCCGACTTGTCTCGCCAACAAAATATGTTCTCTAGTTTGTGGCATGGGGCCGTCTGCAGCTGATACAACTAAGATTCCGCCATCCATTTGTGCGGCACCTGTAATCATATTTTTTACATAGTCTGCATGTCCTGGGCAGTCAACATGGGCATAATGTCTGTTTTCTGTTTCATATTCTACATGAGACGTTGCAATTGTTATTCCTCTTTCTTTTTCCTCCGGGGCATTATCAATCTGATCAAATGAGGAAAACTCAGCCTTGCCATCTTCGGACAAGATTTTTGTAATTGCTGCAGTGAGTGTTGTTTTCCCATGATCAACATGGCCAATTGTTCCTATATTGCAGTGAGGTTTGGTACGTTCAAACTTTTCTTTCGACATAATATTTTTCTCCCGAAATTAAACCGTTATTCACGGTAATAAATTTGCTTTCGATTCTACTTGGAGCGGGTGAAGGGGATCGAACCCTCATCTTCAGCTTGGAAGGCTGTTGCTCTACCATTGAGCTACACCCGCTAATCCTTCCACCCAGTAGCTCTACAACTGGTGGAGGGGGTTGGATTTGAACCAACGTAGGCATAGCCAACGGGTTTACAGCCCGTCCCCTTTAACCACTCGGGCACCCCTCCAAAACTGTCGGAGAGCTTACCGTTTCTTTAAAACCAAAGCAAAACAGGTTATTGTGCCTTCCGAAAGGAAAGTCAATACCCTAAAGCAAATTATTAAACTAAAGGATATACTAAATTTCAAAAAAATCTATAAAATATTGATTTTATGAACTTTTTTGAATAATAACATATTCAATTAAGATTTCCTGATTTTACTTTATGAAGCAACAAAAACACAATAACAGAAAAAAAAATACACCTTATTATTTATGGGGTATTCATAGTGTAATTGCTGCAATTAATAACAAAAACAGAATCTTAATGAAAATTTACGTCTCAAGAAACAATTTACCTATGTTAACAAAATTAGAAGGTTATGATGGGTTGAATATTGAGATTAAAGAAAACTCTGATATCGACAAATTATTTCCTAATAGAAAGATCCATCAGGGTATCGTTTTAGAAACAAAACCACTTGTAAAAGTTGATTACAAGGAATCAATTAAAGGTCAAAATATTATAGTAGCCTTAGATCAAATAAAAGATCCTCAGAATATTGGCTCAATAATTAGAACTACTAAATTTTTCGGTGGGTCTGTTGTTATTACTACGAAGAAAAATAGCCCAGGAGAAAGTGGGGCACTTGCAAAGGCTGCGTCGGGTATACTCGAAAGTATAAAGNTAGNAGAGGTATNTAACTTATNAAATACATTAAAAGATTTATCAAAAAAAGGTTATATAATNATAGGGTTAGATGAGAATGGTGATATATCNCTTAAAGATCTAAATTTTAATAAAANNCAAAATAAAGTTCTTGTTTTAGGGTCNGANGGGAAAGGTTTGAGAAGATTAACAAAAATAAANTGTGATTATTTGGCTAGAATAGAAAATTCTGATATATCTTTTTCTACTTTAAATGTTAGCACCAGCGCCGCTATCGCACTTTATCAATTGAATAACTAAACTATTTAACTAAGATTGTAATTATGGAACATATAACCTTACCCAATTTATTCTTTGAAAGATCATTGGAAATGGATAAAAAACCATTTCTATGGAAAAAACTAAATGGACAATGGTTATCTATATCATGGAAAGAAACTGAAGAAAGAGTAAAGCAAGCTGCTGCCGGACTCAAATCCTATGGAATTGGTCCAGGTGATAAGGTGGTCATAGTTTCAGAGAATCGACCAGAGTGGGTAATATCGAATCTCGCAATAATAACTTTAGGCGCTATAACAGTACCGGCGTTTATTACAAATACCGAGGAAGACCATAGATACATAATTGAACATTCTGAAGCCAAGGCCGTAATAGTCTCTAATAATGTGTTAGCAAATCGGGTTGCTTTAGCTATTAACAAAAATGAAATTTGCAAGCTTTTAATTATTATTGATGAATATCAGGGCTTTACTCCTGAACATCTTAAAATTACAAGTTTCGAAGATCTTCTAGATATTGGGAAAAATGATGTTAAAAGCTCCTTGTATAATCTTAATATAATAGAAAGAGATGATGTTAGTTGTATCATTTACACATCTGGAACTGGTGGAAGACCAAAAGGAGTGATGTTAACCCACAAATCTATATATTCTAACTTAATAGGGGCCGATGAATTAGTAAGGCAGGTTGGTAAAATGGATCATACATATTTATCTTTAGTGCCGTTGGCTCACGCATATGAATATATGGCTATTTTTCTTCAAATATATTTAAAAGCCCAAATATATTTTTCTGAAGGCCCTGAAAAGTTCGCTTCTAACCTTTTAGAAGTCTCACCTACCCTTTCAACAGCTGTTCCTCGACTCTTTGAGATTCTCTATGACAGGATAAAACTTCAAATAAGACTTCAAGGAAAAATCCTAGAATTTGCTTTTTCTAGAACATTGAAATTGGGAAAGAAGAATCTAATAGAAAAATTAAACTTCCTAGAGAAATTAGAGAACAATACATATTGCTCATTAATTAGAAAGAGAATATCTAAAAGATTTGGTGGAAAACTTGAGGCATTTATTTCTGGTGGAGCCGCGTTGAACCCTGATATAGGATATTTCTTTTTCTCATTGGGAATAAGAATTATTCAAGGTTATGGTCAAACTGAATCTAGTCCCCTAATAAGTGCTAACCCACCAAATAAACCAAAAATAGAAACTGTTGGTCCAGCTATAAAAGGAGTTGAAGTCAAACTATCTGATGAAAACGAACTTCTGGTAAAAGGTGATTGCGTAATGAAAGGATACTGGAAACAAGAAAAAGAAACCGCTGAAACAATTATAGATGGTTGGCTTCACACTGGTGATCTTGCAAAAATAGATAGTGATGGATACATAACTTTAATAGATAGAAAAAAAGAAATAATAGTTAATTCAGGTGGAGATAATATTGCTCCCGTTCGGCCAGAGGCAGCTCTTACTTTTCAGGGCATTATCCAGCAAGCAATGGTTTCGGGAGATAGAAGGCCTTATCTTGTAGCGATTATCGTTCCTGATCCGGAATTAAGCAGCAAATTAAATGAAGACGAACTGGAAAAAAATATTGCTGAAGCCGTCAACGAAGCCAATAAAGATCTTTCTCAAATTGAAAGGATAAGAAAATATATTGTTGTAAGTGAACCGTTTTCAACCGATAATGGAATGTTTACAGCAACAATGAAAATAAGGAGACATAAAGTTAGAGAAGCTTATGGAGAAACTCTTGATGCCTTATATTAAGAGCAACCAATAATGCAATTTTTCTATACTAGTCTATAAGAACATGTCAGAGAAAAATAAAGATATTAATTTAGCAAAATGCCCTAGATCTTTGGATGAAGTAGATCTTTTCGCACCTGGAGCTCAAGAGTATTGGTATGAATCTTACAATTTTTTGCATGAGGAATCCCCTGTTCATCGTATTCCTGGAGAAGGCACCTCTAAAGATACAGATGGTTTTATTTTAACAAAATACGATGATATAGCTTTGGTTGTATCGAATATCCTTCGTTTCCCTCCACCAGTAATAGAAAAAGGGGGAAATGATGATGTTGTATCTGGTATCGATGGATTTCCTTCCGAGAAAACGAATGAATTGGTTAGTACTCGACCTTTTGATCGAGACCCAGAATTAATGAATGCTATGCAAACCTCAATTATGAGTCTAAGACCAAATGAGGAACTTTGGAAGGCACACAAACGACAATTGACTGATCCTTGGGTAGGTCCTGGAGCTCATAGACATACAGAGATGATCACTAATGCGACTAATGGATTAATTGACAAATGGATAGATAAAGGAAGTGTGGAATTTATCTCCGAGTTTACAAGGCCGCTACCTCAGATAGTTTTGGCTAATGTATTAGGTTTTCCGATTGAAGATATTCCAAAACACAAAAAATGGGGAGACGCCATGGTTATGCCTTTTGTGTATGGCCAAGGTCATAGAAATCTTCTTACAGCAGAACAAGCAGAAGAACAAAAACAACTTTTAGCGGAATTCAGTGAGTATGTAAGAGATCAGGTAGCAGATAAAAGAGAAAATCCTAAGGAAGATATGATTACCTTCTTGACCGATGTTGTCTATGAACCTTTTGATAGAAAACTTACTGATATAGAGATTATTGGAGTTGCTTACGCTATGACAATAGGCGGATTAGAAACAACTCAATATGCGTTATCTGAACAAACTCAGATTTTAGCTAATAATCATTCGTTATATAAAGAACTCCAAGATGATAGAGAAAAGATAAGAGCGTTTATAGAGGAAGCTCTTAGGGTAAGAGCTCCAACGCAAGGCCTCTCAACACGCATGACTACTCAAGATGAAACTTTCCAAGGTGTAAAAATGCCTAAAGGTTCAATTCTTCATTTGCGTTATGGGGCTGCCAATATAGATGCGGACGTTTTTGAATGCCCTCATGAAATAGATATGAATAGAAAAGCTCTTGGCAGACATTTAACTTTTTCACAAGGTCATAGAACATGTCCTGGTAACGGGATTTCTAGACTAGAGCAACTAATTGCATGGAATTGCTTAATGGATAGAATTGATAAGATAGAATATACACCAGAAACGGAAATTAAACATCAGCCAGGAATAATGCTTGGTACTCTCGAATTAAAACTTAATTTCAAAGTTAATTAATATTTAGTTTAACTTTTGTTCTTAACTATCCTGTATTGATGTTTTTACCTAAACATCCCATCCAGGCAATCCTTTATCTAATTGAACTCCAAAACTATTTAATGCCATTGAAACAAGATTGTATTGCCCTACCGTGAAAACAATATCCATCAATTGCTTTGTATTAAAATAATCAGAAAGATTCAGCCAAGTCTCATTAGAGATATAAGAATCTCCGTGCAGCTCATCAACAGCTTGCAACAATACTTTATCTTTTGTAGATAGACCTAATGTTTGGGGTCCTGTTTTTGTTGACCTGATTTCATCATCACTCATATCACACCTTCTAGCAATTTGAACATGCTGACTCCATTCATAACCCGATTGACAGAGATAACCTATTCTCAGAATCAGAAGCTCTCTGTCTCTCTCAGATAATGTCGATTTACCTAATATATGATTGGCAAAAACCATCCAACGTCTAGCTAAATCTGGATGATGGGCAAGTGTTTTAAAAATATTAAATACTCTTCCTTG
>PCCF01000030.1 GCA_002731945.1 Rhodobiaceae bacterium
ACTCTGGATTTTCAAATAAAATTTCTGCTGCCCTTTCAATATCTCTGCCAAGATTACCCCTATTATCATAGCAACGAGATGTATAAAAACTACCCTCTTTATTAAGGATACCTAAACCTGAGAGATGTACATCACTCCAACCCGCTGCAAGACATATTATTTTTCCTCCGGGCTTCAGAAGTTCGACACTTTTGGCTAGAGCACCTTCGTTTCCAACAGTATCAATAACCCTATTGTATTCTCCTTGAGGTTCTTTAGCGCCCCAAATTTCTGCAGCTTCTTTTTGATGATCATATCTAGCGTGTAAATCCACTTCACATCCCATAGAATAAGCCACAACAACAGCGCATTGACCTATTGATCCACCCCCAATTACTGCAATTCTATGATTGCTTTTGGTTTCAGTAATTTTGTAGCCATGAACTGCGACAGCGATAGGCTCAACTAATGAAGAATTATTAACATTGATTTCTTCATTGAGCTTAACTAGAGAATACTCGGGAACAATAATTTTCTCTGCCATTCCTCCATCAGAAGTAATACCCAATAGATTAAATTCTTTAGACGAACACAAATTATATTGACCCTTAGAACATTCCTCACATGAGCCACAATATGTTAGCGGCTCTATTGCCACTGGTGTTCCGTCTGTTAAATATCCTGAAATCTCGTGGCCAACGACATGAGGATTATGCATTCCCCCCTCAAGAAGATGTAAGTCAGTTCCACAAATTCCGCAGCTAATAATATTGACCAAAACACCCTCTCCAGAAGGGTTAGGAGCCTTGTAAGTTTTAACCTTACCTTCAGAATAATTTACAGCCTTCATCTTCATACCCTTAAAAATTAGCTTGAAAACATATATCATACCTGTAGTGTTTCGTAATGAACAATAATTCCAAACAGATTTTGGAAGTAGCCATATTGGGGGCCGGCATCTCTGGCTTAGGTATGGCCGTTAACTTATTGAGAGCCAAAAATACATCTTTCTTAATTTTTGAAAAAAATGAAGGAGTTGGAGGAACTTGGCGTGAAAATACTTATCCGGGTCTGTGTTGTGATGTCCCATCACATTTTTACTCCTTCTCATTTGCAATGAATCCTGACTGGTCAAAAACCTATCCTGAACAACATGAAATCTTAGATTATTTAGAGGGTATAGCTGATAAATTTAAGATACGCCCGTATATAAAATTTAATGCAAAGGTACTGGGGGCAAAATACAATGAAGATGAAAATCTTTGGAATGTCTCTTTGGACTCAGGTGAAATATATAAGGCTAAGACATTGGTAAGTGGTCTTGGCCAATTAAACCGTCCAAAATGGCCAGAAATAAGAGGCATTGAAACTTTTAAAGGTCACTCTTTTCATAGCGCCCAATGGGATCATGATTATGAACTAAAAGGAAAAAAAGTTGCTGTGATAGGAAACGGTCCTAGTGCCATTGGTTTTATACCTATTATCGCTAAAGAAGTTAAAAATTTAACAGTCTTTCAAAGAACCCCGAATTGGATCGTACCTAAACCAGATAGGATTTATGGTCCTTTTGAGAGATTTTGCTTAAGATATCTTCCTCTCTTTGCAAGGATGTACAGATTTTATTGGTTTTTTCTTCAGGAAAGAAACTACCTGGCTTTCTATCAAAAGCATAATCCGGGAACAAAATTTATTGAGAAAGCTATATCGGCTATTTCCACAAAATTTCAATTATTTAACTTTGAAAGTGTTTATCAAGCTGGTGCTCTTATGCTTCTTGATGAACAAGTAGATGATAGTAAATTTAAAGAAAAACTCATTCCTAATTATCCTATCGGGTGCAAAAGAATAATTCCAACCAATGATTATTTTCCGACATTATGTCAAGATCAAGTTGAGCTAGAAACGTCTTTGATAGAAAAGATATCTGATAATAAGATAGTTACTAAAGATGGAAATGAACATGAGGTTGATACAATCATTTACGGCACTGGATTTGACACAAATATATTCATTTCGCCAGTAAAAATAACAGGTCTGGGAGGAATTCAGCTTGATGATGTCTGGCGAAATGGAGCCGAAGCGTATAGAGGTGTTATGGTTCCAAATTTTCCTAATTTCTTCATTTGCTATGGTCCCAACACCAATACTGGACACGTTTCAATAATATATATGATCGAATCTCAAATTCTTTTTATTATGAAATGTCTAAAATATTTGAAAAAAAATAAGTTATCATATGTTGATGTAAAAGATGATGCTATGAAAAGCTATAATGACAATATCCAGAAAAAATTGTCCGAAACTGTTTGGGCAGGGAGTTGTGGGAGTTGGTATAAAAATGCTCAAGGAAAAATAATCAATAACTACCCAGGTTATGGAACAGAATATTACCTAATGATGGCGAATCCAAAATATTCGGAGTTCAATACCAATCTTAGAAGTAATACCTAATTAATCGTTATACAAATCAGTAAAATTCTTAAAAGATTCTAAGATGTAAGGATTTTTCAACGCTTCGGTATTTTTAACTTCTTTTCCATGAATGACATCGCGAACAGCAATTTCAGTAATTTTTCCTGAGCGTGTTCTTGGAAAATCCTCAACCTTAAATATTTTTGCTGGGACATGTCTAGGGCTAGCCCCTTTTCTAATAATTTCTTTAATACTGTTAATAAGAATTTCATCAAGATCCCTACCACCTCTAGTAATGACGAACAAAATAATTCTTTGATCATTTTGCCAATTTTGCCCTACCGCAAGAGCTTCCAAAATATCCGGAAGTGATTCTACCTGTCTGTAAATTTCTGCAGTTCCAATACGGATACCCCCTGGATTAAGAGTGGCGTCAGACCTCCCTTCAACTATAAAACTTCCTGAACCCGTCTCAATTATATAATCGCCATGATGCCAAACATTATCATAACGCTCAAAATATGAACTTTTGTATTTTTGGTCGTTTTTTTCACCCCAAAAACCAATTGGCATAGATGGAAAAGAATTGGTGCAAACCAATTCCCCAGGCTTATCAATTAATCTTTCTCCATTATCATCCCATGCTTGAACATTCATCCCCAGGCTTGCACACTGAATTTCACCCTTTCTAACCGGAAGGCAAGGGTTTCCATGGACAAAACACGCAACCAAATCCGTGCCTCCTGAAATCGATGATAATTGTAATTCTTTTTTTACGCTCCCATAAACCCAATCATAACTTTCTGGAGCAAGGGGAGAGCCAGTTGAGGCAAAAACTTTTAAATTTTCAAGACGATATTTTTCAGATGGTATAATTTTCATCTTATTTAAACTATCGATATATTTTGCTGAAGCCCCGAAAAAAGTTAATTCCTCTTTTTGCGCAATATCAAATAAGACATAGGGATCGGGATGAATTGGAGATCCATCATAAAGGACCAATGTTGCCTCACAAGCAAGAATGGATACTACCCAGTTCCACATCATCCAACCACATGTTGTAAAATACAAAACCCTATCATCTCTCTTAATATTACAATGATATTTGTGTTCTTTTATATGTTGCAGTAAGACACCTCCTGCCGAATGTACAATACACTTAGGCTTCCCTGTCGTTCCACTTGAATAAAGGATATACAAAGGAGTCATAAAGGGTAATCGTACAAAATGTATTTCCTCGGACATATTTTCAGCAATTAGCTCTTCCCAGTTCTCAAAATTTTCAACATCTCCAATACTGGCATGATTTACTAAGATTGTTTTTTTCAGGGAGTGTAATTTTTTTGAAATTTCTAAAACTTTTTTTCTTATGTCAAATGTCTTGCCTCCATAACCATATCCATCACATGTTATTAATATAGAAGGTTCGCATTGCCCAAATCTATCGATGATGCCTTCCTCTCCAAAATCTGGAGAACATGATGTAAAGATTGCACCAATCGATGACGTCGCCAACATAGCAATTACAGTTTCAGGACAATTGGGTAAAAGAGCTGCTACACGATCTCCCTCTTTAACACCTTTCTTTAAAAACCAGGCGGATAAAGAAGCAACATTTGCCCTTAACTCTGCTAGGGTGAGTGAACATTTTTGTCTGCCTTCACCATAAAAAACTATTGCTTCCCTATTTTCATCTCCAGATAAAAGATTTTCTGAATAGTTTAACCTTCCATCAGGAAAAAATTCACTCATACGTATATTGTCATTGTGTTGGTAAATAATACTGCCAGATTCTCCTATAATATCTGCGTCCTCCCAAAGCAAAGACCAAAATTCTTTGGGGTTTTGAACTGACCACTTATGCAATTCCTTATAATTTATTGTTTGTATATTACTCCAGATCTTAGCCTTTCTTCCAAGCTTCAACATATTCGATTGGATAATATCCTCAGGTTTTGGTTTCCATAAGATTTTGTTCATCCATTGATCCTACCAATTTGAGAGTTAGTGTTATGGACTGTTTTAACCAAGAGCTTGTTCTAAGTCGGCAATTAGATCATCCACAGATTCAATCCCGACTGATAAACGAATAAGACCATCGCCTACTCCTATAGATTCGCGAATATGCTTAGGAATTGATGCGTGGGTCATTGTTGATGGATGGCTGGCGAGACTCTCTGCCCCTCCTAAACTCTCAGCTAAGGTAAAAATTTCTAATTTTTGAAGAATTTCAGTAGCTTGTTTGACTCCTCCATTGACTATGAAAGTTATCATTCCTCCAAACCCTCGCATTTGTTTTTTAGCTATCTCATATTGAGGATGGTTTTCTAGTCCAGGATAAATTGTTTCAGCCACCTTGGGGTGTGATCTTAGAAATTGCGCAACCTTCATTGCATTCTCGCAATGTCTTTGCATGCGTACCGATAAAGTCTTTAAGCTTCTGAGAAGAAGAAAACTTTCAAAAGGTCCTGTAATTCCGCCACTAGCATTCAGTAAATAATGCATCTCTTCAGAAAGATCTTTCCTTTCCGAAGAAACTACTGCAATTCCAGCAATAACATCCGAATGTCCACAGATATATTTCGATGCCGAATGCATAACAATATCAAATCCATGATCCAATGGTTTTTGAATCCAAGGTGAGCAGAAAGTATTATCACAAACGGTAATGATATCCTTACCCTTAACCACATCTATTATTTTGGTTAAGTCAAAAACTTTAAGAAGCGGATTTGATGGTGTTTCAATCCATAATAACCTTGTATTTTTGTTAATAGCTTTCTCTATTTCTTTGAGGTCTGAACAATCTACAAAACTTGAACTTATTCCTGATGTTCTACTACGTATTGTCTCAAACAAACGGTATGTTCCACCGTATAAGTCGTTGCACGCAACTAAGTGATCGCCTGTGTTAAGCAATTCTAAAATGGTAGATGTAGCAGCCATACCCGATGAAAATGCATGGCCTGTACCTCCATTTTCCAGATCCGCAATGCAATCTTCTAACGCTTTTCTCGTGGGGTTAGAGCTCCGTGAATACTCGTAACCTTTATGAACGCCGGGGCTTTCCTGAGCAAATGTTGACGAGGCATATATTGGGGTCATCACTGCTCCAGTAGTAGGATCATTTTCCTGTCCTGAGTGTATAGCCCTGGTGTCAAAACCTTTTTTATTTTTTCTACTCATAATCTTTTTATTAGTTTCTTTTTAAATAAGCCAACAAATCAATCTTTGTTATCATTCCTATGAATTTTTTATCGTCTAAGATTATTGCTGTTTTATCAAGCTTTAAAATGTCTACCAAGTCCTCAATGGAGTCTTGAACTTTTAAAATATTTACTCCCGTTTGCATGCATGAAGAAATTTGTAAATTGAATCCTTCAGAATTATTTACACAATATTTTAGAAGATCTCCTTCACCAACCATACCTACTACTAAATCATCTTCTATTACAGGTAACTGAGAAACATCAGAGTTATTCATCCTGTTATATGCTGTCGCCAGAGTATCTTCTGGTTTAACACTTACAACTTGATTTTTATCGGCCCTGAAAGCAATTAGGTCCTGTAAGTTTCCCTCGGGTTTTTTATTAATGAGATCATTGTGTATTAACCATTTCTCATTATAGGCCTTCGACAAGTATTTATTACCAGTATCACATATTAGAGTAACAACTCTTTTCGGTTCTTTTTGGGATTTACACCATTGAATAGCTGCAGAAACCAGTGTACCTGATGATGATCCTGCTAAAATTCCCTCCTGTTGCAACAACTGATGAATTGTCTCAAAGGCAGCTCTGTCAGAAACAGAAATGGATTCATCTATTACTGAAAGATCGCAATTATTAGGAACAAAATCCTCGCCGATACCTTCAACAAACCAAGATCCACCCTCATAATTATACGATCCCTTATTTACAGCATCTTTGATAACCGATCCCTCAGGGTCCGCAGCTACAATTTTCGTCGTTGGAGAAACCATCTTCAAAAAACGACCTACTCCAGTTATAGTTCCACCAGTACCTACTCCAGCAACAAAAGTGTCTATTTGTTCTTCCATTTGTCTCCATATCTCTGGACCAGTGGTTTTCTCATGAGCCATTATATTTGCCGGATTGTTAAATTGGTTGGCGTAAAAGGCTTCGGGAATATCAGAAACTATTTTTTCAGCGACGTTATGATAATAATCAGGATGTTCATTGGATACATCAGAGCGAGTAAAAATTACTTCAGCTCCTAAAGACCTTAAATGTGCTACCTTTTCAAGACTCATCTTGTCAGGAATAACCAAAATTACTCTATAACCTTTAAGAATACCTACCAAGGCAAGGCCAATACCGGTATTACCAGCGGTTGCTTCAACTATTACTCCTCCCTTCTTTAACGCTCCTTCTTTTTCTGCCTGATTAACTATGTATAAAGCTGTACGATCCTTAATAGATCCGCCTGGATTGTGGGATTCCATCTTCAGAAACAACCGACATGGCCACGTGTCAATTTTTTTTACCTCCACCAAGGGAGTATTTCCTATTAGTGATAATAGGGAAGGACTAATACCAGGCAAATGCAATTCACTCATAAGACCAACATGTTTTTTTCAAAACTTATTTAACACAATTAGGTGGCGGTCCCTAGAGGATTCGAACCTCTGACACCTGGTTTCGAAGACCAGTGCTCTATCCAGCTGAGCTAAGGGACCGTGATTAATAATNNTTTTTTATGATTATTCAAAAAAACTGAGCTTACACTATCATAATTTNTACNCATAAAAAAANTTACAAAATTGATCAGTANTCTATTTTTTATCTTCCATTTGNGCGTCACGAATGGGTCNAAATTCATTNCCTTGATACCAATTNGGCCAAACTNNGCTGTTCGCNATNTCTAATCCAAGGGAAAAGCCTAATTTTGCATCTTCTACAATACNTCGCAAATCCCAATCTTTGGAATATTCATCCGATGGCTTATGGTACCTGTTAGCGGTATAATTGTTGACATATGCCATGCCGCTTTCTTTTCCGCCTTCTATCAAGTCAATTCCTGAATCAAGATAAAGCATAGGAACGCCCTTCTTAGCTAAACTAATATGATCCGAACGAAAGAAAAGCCCCCATTCTGGTCGGGATTCAGGCACCAAGTATCGCCCAGATTTAGATGCTATAGTTCTTAATATATCCTCCATTTCTGAGGAACCAAGACCAACGACTGTTATGTCATGCGCAGGTCCTGTAGGAAACAAAGCGTCAAAATTTATACCTCCAACAATTGAGGATAACGGGACAACAGGGTTTTCAGCAAAAAAAGCCGAACCTAATAATCCAGATTCTTCTGCCGTGACGGCCAGAAAGATAATCGACCTGTCCGGTCTGGTGTGGGGATCAGAAAAAGCTTCGGCTATTTCAAGGATGGCCGCAACACCTGTTGCGTTGTCCACAGCACCGTTATAAATATTATCCAAAGAATCTTGGGTTTTTATCTGACCAAGGTGGTCCCAATGAGCCATATATAAAATATATTCATCCGGTCTGTTTTTACCTTTAACAATTCCTATTAAGTTCTCATCGTTGCTAGTACGTATGGAATTAGAAAAATTGGCATTGAGTTGCAAATTTCCCATGTCAGTAGCTTGAAAATTATCCGAAAGCGCTTTCATTTTGTATTCTTCTAAATCTAATCCTGCATCAGAAAATAATTTCACCGCAACATCATAGGTAATCCATCCTTCAAGCTTAACTCTATCCATTGCCAAATTAGATCTGATAAGATCGATCTGAGGTCCCATAAAACTATTTTCAACAACTTCCCATGGATATGCTGCAGGCGCGGTCTCATGAATGATAAGAACCGCGGAAGCACCTTGCCTTGCGGCCTCTTCATATTTGTAGGTCCATCTTCCATAATAAGTCATGGCCTTTCCTTTGAACAGATTCGGATCTTCAGTCCAAAATCCAGGATCATTAACAAGAATAACTACTGTCTTTCCCCTTACATCCAAATTTTTATAATCATTCCAACCGTATTCTGGAGCAACAATCCCAAAACCCACAAAAATCATTTCACTTTTTTCAATATTGATATTTTCAACCAATCTTTTTGTCGCATACACACATTCCGATCCTAATTGAAGTCTTCTTTTTTTTGAGTCCTGAGATATTTCTAGGTATCCTTCTGATAAAACTGTACTTTCAACAAGATTAACAGTTTGATAAAAACTGTTTCCATTTCCTGGTAACAAACCAAACTTCTTGAAGTGACTTGCAATATAATCTTTTGTTTTTTCTCCGCCTTGAGTTGCGGGCGCTCTACCTAAAAACTCATCCGAAGACAGGATACTGATATGCCTTCCAATATCCTCCTTATTAATATGAAAACCCTCAGACGCAATAACCGTTGAAGAAAAAAGTAAGACGATATGGAAAATATACATTCTCATAATATCAGGTTATCAAAAAAAACTGATGAATATAAGGTTTATCTAGTTGATATCTAGATTATTTTAAATAAATTTATATAATAATAAATATAAGAAAATGATTAAAAGGACAGTATTTTTTCTAGTAGCTATATTCGGAATTGTTATTGCAATTTACGGAGTAAAACTATTTTTCCTAACGCCTTTTTCTATTAACCACTTACTTTCCAGACATATAATAATTGAAGCATTAGAAAGTCCCGAATATCTAACGTCTCTGGGTGTGCTAGAACAATATGGAATGAGATCTCATAACGGAAAGTTTTCAAATGATTCCCTTGAAAAGGATCAAAAAGATCTTAAAAAAACAAAACGTTTATACAAAATGATCAATTCCTATGACAACGATAATTTAAACAAGAGAGATCTATCTACTAAGAAGATTGCTCTGTTTCAACTTGAAAACGAGATCAAAGAGAGAATTAAGTATCCTTATCATAGCTATCCGCTCAGACAGATGAATGGAGCCCATACCCAGATCATCGAGTTTATGACTGATATTCACCCAATAAAAGATGCAAAGGATGGGGAATATTATATTTCTAGACTTAATAAAATTTCCGTGAAATTTAACCAAATCCTTGAGAAGATGGAAATAAGAAAAGAGCTAAAAATATTTCCTCCAACTTTTATGGTCAAAAGAGTCATAGAGCAGATTAACAATGTATTAGAAATACCTACAGAGGAGCATCCGCTAGTAATAATTTTGGAGACGAAATTGAGGAATTTAAATCTTGAAGAAGGCATTGTAGTTGATTTCAAAGAAAGAGCTATGGTGGTAATGGAAAATAGTGTTTTTCCATCATATCGAAGACTTCTTGACCATATGAACACTATCTTGCCTCTAGCTAATCAGTATCATGGTGTGTGGAGTCTACCTGATGGAGATAATTTTTACGCTTTGAGACTAAGAAGACTTACCACGTCCAACTTTACTCCTGAGGAAGTACACAAAATAGGTCTATCTGAGGTAGACCGCATCACTAAAGAAATTATAGAAATATTGGAATCACAAGGATACTCAAAATTAGAAAGTGTAGGAAAAACATTAATTGAGCTGAATATGGATAAGCGCTTCCTTTACGAAGATAATAAAAAATCAAGGGAAGATATCATCCAAACCTATTTTGATATTATTAAAGAAGCCAATAAAAATATGGGTGAGTATTTTTCTAGATTACCTAAGGCCCCAGTAATCGTTAAACCTGTGCCCTCTTATTCTGAAAAAAATGCAGCTGGGGGATATTATCGAAGTCCGACACTCGATGGAAGTCGTCCTGGAATCTTTTATGCTAATCTTTATGATATTAAAGCTACACCTAAGTTCAGTATGAAAACCTTGGCATTTCACGAAGCAATACCAGGACACCATTTTCAAATAGCTCTCAGTCAGGAGAATAATCAGCTAAATTTATTTAGAAAATTCGGAGTAAATGCCACTGCATACACTGAAGGATGGGCTCTTTATGCGGAAAAGCTTGCGGTAGAGGCTGGTCTTTCGGATGACCCTTATGATCGAATAGGATTCTTACAATCTGAGCTGTTTCGGGCAGTCAGATTAGTAGTTGATACCGGTATTCATTACAAAAGATGGACCCGAGAAGAAGCAATTGAATACATGATAAACATTACAGGAAAAGCACAAAGTTCTGTCATAGCAGAAATTGAAAGATATATCTCTTGGCCTGGACAGGCTTGTAGTTACAAAATCGGCATGCTCTCAATCCTTAAGTTACGAAAGAAAGCCAAAGATATTCTAAAAAACAATTTTGATATTAAGGAATTTCACAATTTCATATTGGACAACGGAGAACTTCCATTAATAATATTAGAATCTAACTTTGAAGAATGGATAAATAGAGAGAGCCTGAAATTCACAAGCTCTCTTAATTAAAACTATATCTTGGTATTAGAGTCGGTTCTAAAGATTATTCTTCGGAACTTGTTTCTTGTCCCACCATTGAGAGACTTCCAGCAGCCATGCGACCCCTGTTTTCAACAAGCTCATAAGATACCTTATCACCTTCATTCAAATGTCCAATTCCAGCTTCATTAACAGCGTTAACGTGAACAAAAACGTCACTCCCGCCATCTTCAGGTTCTATGAAACCGAAGCCTTTTTGACCATTGAACCATTTTACTATTCCTGTAGGCATATTTTCCTCACTTTTTAAATTTACTAAAACTAAGATATTAAAATTTTACATAAAAGAGAAAGCTTAAAATTCACTATTTCTCTTAATTGCATTTATATCTATGGATTATATTGATTATCTTAAGATTATTCTTTGGAATCATTATCCTCTTCAGATACTTCATCAGCAGNCTCGTCTTCGGATGCTTCTTCTTCAGNAGNNTCGTCTTCGGATGCTTCTTCTTCAGCAGTCTCGTCTTCGGATGCTTCTTCTTCAGAAGACTCGTCTTCGGATGCTTCTTCGGATGCTTCTTCTTCAGAGGACTCGTCTTCGGATGCTTCTTCTGATGGTGTTTGTTCTCCAGAACCTGTAACTACAATACTTCCAGCTGCCATTCGGCCTCTGTTTTCAATAAGCTCATAAGTAACCCGATCACCATCTTGCAAACGATCAATGCCAGCATCTTTAACGGCAGTAATGTGCACAAAAACATCATTACCTCCATCTTCAGGCTCGATAAAACCGAAACCTTTTCTGCCATTGAACCACTTTACTATTCCTGTAGGCATATTTTCCTCACTTAAGTATTGACACCTCTTTATACTATAAAATTGTAATAAAAAAGTAAAAAATTAACTTATTTTCAGTGTTGATAAAAAAAATGTTATTATTTTATATTATTATTCGAAAAATGGATTATTCATGGATAACACGAGAAATACTGACGTTTTAGTAGCTTCACTTTATAAGTTTTTAGAATTACAAGATCTTGTAAGCACAAAAGAGTTCCTCGATACACTCTGCGAAAAAAACAACGTCATGGGAACTATTCTTATAGCCAATGAAGGTATAAACGGCACGATAGCTGGAAATAAAAGAGATGTCAGATCCGTTACTGAAAGTCTGAACAAAGATAATCGTTTTAAAGGGCTAGAAATAAAATTTTCGAAAACACCCAAACAACCATTTCATAGAATGAAGGTAAGAATTAAAGGTGAAATAGTTACAATTGGTATACCAGGTATTAATCCTAACAAAATTGTAGGGGAATATATTGAACCTAACAATTGGAATAAATTAATCTCGGATCCAGAAGTTACAGTAATTGATACTCGTAATCTCTATGAAACAAAAATAGGATCATTTAAAGACTCTATTTTTCCAAAAACTAAATCTTTTCGAGAATTTCCCAAGTGGGTAAAAAAATTTAAAAATGAAGTTAAGAATAAAGAACAAAAGATAGCGATGTTTTGTACTGGTGGGATTCGTTGCGAAAAAGCTTCCTCACTTTTGAAGGAAGAGGGATATGAAAATGTATACCATCTTAAGGGGGGTATACTCAAATATCTTGAGACTGTACCGAAAGAGGAAAGCATGTGGGAGGGTGAGTGTTTTGTATTTGATCACAGGGTAGCCCTTGATCACGAATTGGGCTCGGGATCTTACGACATGTGTTATGCCTGTAGGATGCCCATAACTGAAGAAGAAAAACTGAACGAATTTTATAAAAAAGGAGTAAGTTGTCAATATTGCTACGATAAAACCAGCGTAGAAAAAAAATTGCGTTTCCAATCAAGGCAATACCAAATGGATTTGGCTAAAAAAAGAGGTAAGAAACATCTTGGTTCCCAACAAAAAAAATAAGTATCCTATACTGTATTCATTTAGAAGGTGTCCTTATGCTATTCGTTCAAGAATGGCTTTGGTAAAAAGCCAGCAATCTTGTGTATTGCGTGAAGTTATACTTAGAGATAAACCCAAATCTATGACGGACTTATCTCCCAAAGGAACCGTTCCCGTTTTGCTTCTTGAATCAGGTGAGGTTTTGGATGAAAGTCTAGATGTAATGTACTGGGCACTCGAAAAAAATGACCCGGAAAATTGGCTACGGTCACAAAAGGCAAAAAGATCAGAGGATTTGATAAATAAAAATGATGGAGATTTTAAATTTCATTTGGATCGCTATAAATACTCCTCAAGATTCAAGGTGATAAACAAAAAAGAACATCGCGATGAGTGTCTCAAATTTATCAAAGAAATTAACGATGAACTAAAAGCAAAAGAATATATATACGATAAAGATGTATCTTTCCTCGATATCGCAATTATGCCGTTTGTTAGACAATTCCGTATCGCTGATACAGAATGGTTTGATAGCCAACCGTATGAAAACGTTAAGATTTGGTTAAAAAATTTGATAGAAAGTAAACTTTTTAATGCCATAATGGTAAAATATCCGTTATGGAAAGAAGATGACGAAATTGTAATTTTCCCCTAATCTTGAGAATAAAGTAAGATGTTAAAAAAATTAAAACAATACACCCATGAAGAATTCGAGCAAAACGACCTTCTGTTCTCTATTACCAGATTATCACCAGGAATAGGCGCAATTATTGAAGGAATTAATTTAAAAGAAGATCTTAATAAAGAAACACAAAATCAAATTTATAATGCCTTGTTAACTTATAATGTAATTTTTTTTCGTAATCAAAATCTTACAACTGAGGAACATTTGAAATTCGGTAGTTATTTTGGTGAGCTTGAGATTCATCCTTTCGCACCATTGGGAGTAAATAATAAAAAATATCCCGAAGTTCTTAGAATTACACATAATAAAGATAATAAAGGAAGAGAAAACGCTTGGCATTCAGATGTAACTTGGCGTCTGGAACCATCATTAGGATCTATTCTAAGAATGATAGAAACACCTGAAATAGGAGGTGATACGCTTTTTGCAAATATGGAAATGGCTTATGAAAATTTACCAACATATATCAAAGAAGAACTTGATGGTGCAATTGCAGTCCATGATTTTTCTGTTTTTCGTAATCAAATGATAAAAGATGGTAAAACTGAAGAAGAAATTGATGAATTTAATAAAAAGTTTCCGAAACCTCGTCACCCAGTAATTAGGACTCACCCTAATACGGGTAAAAAATCCATATATGTAAATATTGCTTTCACAGAATATATAGAAAATTTCTCTGAAAAAGAGTCAAAGCGTATGCTCAGTTATTTGTACAATCAGATTAAAATCCCTGAGTATCAGTGCAGGTTTAAATGGGAGAAAGACTCGATAGCTTTTTGGGATAATAGATCTAGTCAGCATTACGCTGTTTCAGATTATTGGCCAAATGTACGAAAAGTTGAAAGAGTGACAATTATTGGCGATAAACCTTTTTAATCTTCCAAACAGATAGGACAATTTAATGGTTAAAGAAATATCTGTTGATGACTTGATAATGAGCAAGACCTACCTTCATGGTCTTTCAACAACCGGTACTATTTCAGACAAGTGTATAATTTAACTTATTCGAAGGATCATATTTAGATGATTTATATGATTATTGGTTTCTTTATTACTGCCTTACTTTATGCCTCTGTTGGATTTGGTGGTGGCTCCACTTACAATGCTCTCCTGATACTATCTAATGTTGATTATCTTTTGGTACCCAAAATTGCTCTTACGTGTAATTTAATTGTCGTTACCGGAGGAGTAATACGATATCAAAAGAACGCTCTTATTCCCTGGCGTATAACTCTCCCATTAATAATGGTTTCTATTCCTTTCGCTTGGTTGGGGGGGAACACTCTCATTAGCAAAGAAGTTTTTCTTTTAACTCTAGGCCTGTCACTTTTATTTTCGGGAACACTCTTACTTTTTAGACATCAAGAGATAACAGAATTCTCGGACACCATTCGAACAAAACTAGGTATTTTTATGTTTTCGAGTGTAAGTGCCCTTCTCGGATTTTTTTCAGGCCTTGTCGGCATTGGGGGAGGAATATTTTTTTCTCCAATGCTACATTTATCAAAGGCTTTACCTTCAAAAAATATAGCTGCTTTTGCTAGTGTTTTTATATTTGTAAATTCTATTGCTGGATTAACAGGTCAATTTATGAAGGATAGCAACCCTCAAACATTAAACTCGTACTTCGCTTACGCTTGGCTCTTTATAGCTGTTTTTATTGGAGGATTAATAGGTACAAATATTGGCATTAAAAACTTTCGTCCCATTATCGTTAGGCGTTTAACAGCTGTGTTGATAATATATGTTGGACTCAGACTTATAATCGGTTTCTAAACAAGAAGGGTGTTTTTACATGAATGACTTCTCTTCACACATTGCCATAATAGGTGCAGGAATTGCAGGATTAACCCTCGGAAATTCGTTAAAATCACAAGGCCTAAAGACTATCATTTTTGAAAAATCCTCTGACGTAAGTGAATACAGTGCCGGAATCTCAATTTCCAACAATGGTTTAATACCTTTGGATCAGTTGGGACTAATAGAGGAAGTCAAAAAAAATTCCTTTTCTCCAGAAAACGTAATCTTTAAGCAAAATAACAAATCCTTTTTCAAAATCTCGGCTCCCGTTTTTTCAATGAGCAGACAAAAACTAGTCCAAATTCTTTACAAAAAATACAAGGAATTGGGTGGCAAAATTCTTTTTGATCATCAACTGAGAAATATAAATGCATCAGAAGGTCAGATTTCTTTCACCAACTCTCAATCTTACAGAGTTAGGCACATTGCTGCGTGCGATGGGATAAAATCTATCATAAGGGAACAATATTTTACGAGGTCAGGCGATCCGCAATATAGCGGTTACAGCGCCTGGCGAGGCATTGGTAAATCAAACAGCAAAAACGTTGAATTTCATCTGGGCAAGAACAGTCACATCGTCAGTTACCCGATCAACGATGATGGTGACACAAGTTTTGTCGGTATAATCAAAACAGAAACCTTTGAAGAAGAATCTTGGAAAAAAGAAGGATCGTTCGAAGAACTAGTAAGGGAGTTTAGCTCTTATGATGAATCAATTTTTTCTATACTCAACACATCTTCGAAACCGTATAAATGGGGAATCTATGTTAGACCTCCATTAAAAGCATTGATTACTAAAAAAGTTACTCTTTTGGGAGATGCCGCGCATCCAATGGTTCCTTTTTTAGGGCAAGGGGGTTGCATGGCCATTGAAGATGCTTATGCTTTTGGGCTTTTATGTGGTCATAAAGGAGATGATTTTCCATCTATACAAAAACTTTACCAAAAACTTCGTATCGGACGGACGAACAAAATTCAAAAAATGTCGTACCGACAAGGTAAATTTAATCATCTCAACAATCCCTTGCTTGTATCTATACGTAATACAGTGATAAAAAATACCAACATTATTGCTAATAGGTTAAAATATATGCATCATTATGACACACATATCGAAACCTTGAGTGTCATAGAAAACTGAGATAACTTAAACAAATGGCTGTATTAAACTTTAATTCTGGAAAAAATTTCATTGTTCCGACTGAGAATAATACCACATACGCGGGAAAAGCTGGTGATGATGTTTACATCATTTCACAAGCCATTGAAAGTAATGCAAAAATCGACATCATTGATACTGAAGGCTCCAATATCATTCAGCTTGTTGATGGGATAACCGTAAGCGCTTCCCTCTTCACGTCTAACGCTACACGACTGACTCTTTCAAATGGTGCAGAGATTACTATATCTGGTGCCGATAAATTCACATTCGAAACCAGCGGTAATTCTACTTCTGGGGATATAGGTGCTAATCGAGACTATACCGATTTTGTGAAAGGTATGGGGTTAGTCGAGGGACCGCCCTCCTCAGGATCACAAACCGGAACAGCAGATCTTATTATGAAAGATGCATTTGGTTGGGTAGGTACACAATATTTTGGCTCTAATGGAAACGATGATATTACATTAACTAAAGATGTCTCCAACACTGTAAATACGGGAAAAGGTGATGACGTTATAAGAGACGTTCTCGCCACAGATATTGTGAACACTGGGGCCGGGGCAGATACCGTCTACATTTCTTACACCACTCTTGATCCCAACACTTCAGTGAGTATTGATGGGGGTTCAGAAACGTCCGATTTTGACTGGATCATTTGTGATTTAACCGCAAATTCAGAAAAAGATTTTACACTTTGCCGAACAGCTTTTGTGAATTTTGAAGGGTATGATTTCACTGACAGTGAAACCCAAACAATTGTTTTGGACTCAGACGATTTTGTATCTATCAATGGTCAAACTTTAAAAATAGCAGGAGACTTAAGCGATAAGGTAGAGGTTCCCGAAGGCGCATCCCAAACAAGAACCGAAGGGTCATACAACTACTATTCCTTGAATGACACTGAAATCGGCATAGCGGATGACCTCACAGTCACATCAACATCTTCGTCTTCATCAACCAACACATCGAGTTCTTCGTCCTATACGGTTGTAAATATATCTGTTTCAGCCGATGAAACCATTACTGCCACTTCCGCGGCTGAAGATTTCCGTTACGAAATAGATTCTGAAGGTGTTTCAAAAGAAGGGGCTTTTAAGGTCACTATTAACGATTTTGACAAAGCTAATGACAAGCTAACCCTTGTAATATTGGGAGGGACATCCAATCTCACAACTCAACAGTTTGATGCGCTTGGTGATGTCGATGTAACATCGGATGGAATAAGTGGAACACAAATATTTTTTGCTCCAGATACCAGTCTTGATAGCGGCCAATTGGTGTTACCCGGTGTTGAAGAAGCTATCTCGGGAGCATGGAATCCCACCACATACACCGCTGAAATTATTGCTGAGGCAAACTTAATATAGAATGCCAACATTAAATTTCAATTCGGGAAACAATATCATTATCCCGACCGAAAACAATACTACATACAGGGGTTTGGAAGGCAATGACACCTATATTATTTCTAAGGCTACTGTAAAAAACAGCAAGATTGATATCACAGACACTGAAGGTGCTAATACCATACAACTGGTTGATGGAATTACTATTAGCTCTTCGATCTTCACCTCCAATGCTGCACGATTAGTTCTTTCGAATGGAACGCAAATCACTATTAGTGGAGCGGACAAATTCATCTTTGAAGCCGGTGGGAACTTGACCTCGGCAACTTTGGGGTCAAGCCGCTCATATTTAAAGTTTGCTGATGCTATGGGAGCTTATTCCGCATCATTTCAAACCGATAAAGGCGATGGTGGCATCACAATAAATAATGCATACGATATGAGGTTAGTAAAAAATAGCATACTAAAAACAATAAATCTTGGTGATCATTTTGATGGAGAGAATTTAAAATATAGCATTGTTAAATCGGAATACCCCAATCAGTATAATTATTTACAACCATTTATTTCCGACCAGATTTCTCTTTCGGATGGACAACTGAAAGCGCAAGGAGGTGTTGGCGAAGAAATTTACACTGCTAAAATCACGATTAAAGCTGAGAATCAAGATACAGAGGGTTCTACCGAAAAAGTCTTTACCTTCCGCTTAACCGATGATGATGATCTTGAACAAAGTTCCTCTACAATCATATCTTCCTCGGATTCTGAAACTACGATATCCATATCAGAAGATGTCATTGGAGACAGGCTTCTTGACCTGTCATCCTTTGGAATTGACGAAGGATCCGCAAAAATTACCTCAGTTTCCATTGGAGGATCCGTAACTCCAATTTCTTATTTTTTAGCTGACCCCTGGGCTCAGAATGGTTGGACGGACTATTTTTATGTTAATAAAAACGTCCTTAAATTCGCACAATATTCCTATTACGACTATGACACGGATGAATATAAATTATTTTTTGGACCAAACAACATATATGGCAGTGATTGGCAATTTCATGATCTTATAACATCAAATGTGAGAGATAACGAATTCAGCATTACCTTTGAATACACAACTGATGGGGAATCCAAGACTCACAAAGTTATTATTGATTCTTTCAGCAATACTTCTAGCGGACCAATAGACGCCATTCCGGACGGAGATAGAGTAAAAGAAATTCCCGCCACAAGCGATAACAATATTAATGCTTTGCTTTTAAGTGATTGGCAATGGGCAGGTAAAAATAATTCCGAAATTACAGAAGTTACCTTTGCTTTTCCGCCTTCAACCGATACCGATAATGTTATGCCCTGGGTGTCTAATCCTTCTGGATCTATTTGGGAACTGGCTGATTCAAGGGACACACATATTGATAATGAAGACTTTAAAGGTGCTGTTCGAAATATCCTGAGCATGACAGAAGAAATGTTCAACGTTAAGTTTACCGAATTAACTCAGGACAATTACAAAGAAGCAGACCTGCGTTATATCCTTTTTGTGACTACAGACGACGCTGGTAACTCACAAGCTTGGCATCCGGCACCTGAAAATCACTCTTATGTATATATTCGGACTTATGGTAGTGGAGATTATACTGATTACGCTGCCGGTACTTCGCAGTATGGAACTATATTGCATGAAACAGGGCACGTGTTAAATCTCGCTCATCCCTTTCACGGAACGAAAATTGAAAGCTCACAAAACACAACCCTTTTCTCGGTCATGGCTTATGACACTTTCTGGTTAAGAACAACCGATACTTATGGAATTGCCACAGGAGACGGGACTGGTCTCTATAAAGGTGATACAGCAGATTATGCGAATGCTTTGAGTCAAAGTTCCTGGGATCTTCACGATATAACCGCATTGGGCCATATGTATGGATACCGAACAAATTATAAAAGCGAAGACACGATTTACACTTTTTCGCCCTCTGTAAATATACATGAGACGATCCACGATATGGGAGGAAATGATACAATAGACTTGTCGAACTATACGGAGAATACGACTATTTCCTTGATTCCAGGCGGTGTGTCAGAAGTTGGATCCAACAAACTATTTTGGGAAGGGGACAGTCAACAATCGGGAGATTACTTTGTATTAAGTTCTAAAACCGATATTGAAAAATACATCGGCTCCAGCGGCAATGATGATGTAACTTTGAACACCTCGGTGATCAATGATGTCAGCACCGGTGCCGGCGATGATGTGATAAGAGATGTTCTGCCCACAGATATTGTGAACGCGGGGGCTGGGGCGGATACCGTCTACATTTCCTACACAACCCTTGATCCCGACACGGCTGTGAGTATTGACGGAGGGTCAGAAACCACCGATTTTGACTGGATCATATGCGATTTGGCACCCGATACAGAAAAGGATTTTACCCTGTGCCGAACCGCCTTTGTGAATTTTGAGGGTTTTGATTTCACCGATAACGAGAAACAAATCATAACGCTCGATAGCGAAGATTTTGTTTCCATCAATTCTCAAACTCTATCGATTAAGGGAGACAGCACCGATGAAGTGGTTCTGCCCGAAGGCGCAACAGAAACCCGAAGCGATGATACCTATGTGTATTATTCTTTTAACGATGTCGAAATTGCGATTTCTGACGAAATGATGATTGGATAATTTTTGGATAGACTGCAATGGCAACTCTGAATTTCAATGCTGGAAACAATATTATCGTTCCAAACGAAGACAATACCACCTACAGGGGATTGGAAGGTGGTGATATTTATGTCATCTCAAAGGCTACGGAAAAAAATAGTAAAATAGACATTGTTGACACCAGTACCAATCCTTTAAAAGATAAGGACTCGGTAGAGATATCAAAAAATGATACCGAAGCCGTTATAGCGGTAAGAGATTTGCAAAAAGGCATAACTGTCCTTGATCTATCCTTCTTAGATATTGACCCAGGCACGACTGTAGAATTAAAAAGTCACTATTGGCATAGTAGTCTAGATGATGATCCGGTGTGGTATTTTGGGGATGGTGGAGAGGAATTTTCCACTGGAATTTGGAATTTTTTTGATATTGTTGATAATTCTTTAGTCCTGGCTCCTGAAACTTATTTTGATTTTACAAATGATGAAGTTTACTTCGAACATACACGCAAAAATGATGACGGAACATTACAAGATCCTTTTATGACTTCTACCACCGTTCGCCTCGCAAACGAAGACAAAGACGACGATTTCAAAGTTAAATTAGCGTATATTTCAAACGGTGAAGAAAAAGAATATATTGTAACGATAGACGCCAGCTTTGATGACACCGGCGGAGAAAATATCATCCAATTGGTTCATGGTATTACAATCAGTTCGTCCTTGTTCACGTCCAACGCTGCGCGATTAACACTTTCCAATGGCGCACAAATCACCATCAGCGGCGCAGATAAATTTACCTATGAAGTTGGAGGAAATATCACTGCAGGTAAAGCAGGTGATATTAAGACTTTTGAAGAATTTTCTCAATATATGGGTTTGGAGGCTTTGCCCTCCTCCGGATCGAAACAAGGCAATAAAGACATCATCATTGATAAACGGGACCCACTAAAATCTGATTTATCCAATTTTCCTCTCAGCGATCAAGAAAGGATTGTTGATGGGGAAAGCCAAACTATTGACCTGAGTACATATTATATCAAACCCGAAGGAATTACTGGCGCAACAGACTTATCTTCGATCAACGATTTATCGGAGATCGATGCTATTGAAATAGTCGTCGGAGCATCTGAGGCTACTGTTGCCCTAAAAGAACTTAAGAAAGGAATGGAAATTCTTGATCTCAGCTTTCTTAATATCGATGAAGGAAGCGCAACAATCACTCAACATAAATACAATGCTTATTTTGAGGATATTGCACTAGGTGGAGGTTATGGTTATCATTTTTGGCCAGCAGAAGAAAGATACAATTTCACCGATCTTAATGACAATGTTTTAAGCCTAGCCCCGGAATCATATCTTGAGGAAAAAGGAATTGGGGCTGATATATTAGGATATACAGAAGGAAAGCTTTGGTTTGAATACACTCAAAGTGACGGAAGTACATCTATGACTTGGTACCCTTCACAAAATTTTGCGGTTAAAATTGCCTATACATCCAATGGTCTTGCTAAGGAATATATTGTAAATATTGATTCCATCTTTCAGGACGATACTGACAAATCTGTTTATCAAAAAAAGATTGACGATATTGTCTTGACTTCTTTGCAGTATGAAATTCACGACAATTCACATCCTTATTTTCTCAGGGACCAGATCACACTTGAGGGATCACAACTCACCATCACAGGCGGAAAGGGTGAGGGAGACCTTTTTACTGTTGAAGTTGGCATAAGGGTCAGTGTTGTTCATGAAGACGGATATGTTTCCGCAAAGCCTGAGGATGATTATTTGGATCTTAAACTCACTCTTCTAATGACGGATGATGATTATGTGAAGGCAAGTTCAGCCATCATTACAGATTCGGGTGATAGCGAGACATCCATAACAATTACGGAAGATACACCCGGTGATGTCCTTTTGGATTTGACCAATTTTAATATTGATGTTGGATCAGCAAAAATAAAATCAATTGCAATTGGAGGAAAAGCAGGAACATCAAAATTGGAAGCATTTTATATTGATGAAAAAGTTCTCAAACTTTCGGAAGGAGCCATTTATGATTATGATGGTGATGTACTTTTGTACCAAACCTATTGGGCGCGGTTGGCTGTGGGTAAATATGGTTTTGCACTTAATGTCGAGGCCGATAATGTAAGAGAAAATGATTTCGAAGTTATTTTCACCTACACTTCCAATGGTCAAGCGTTCGAACACACATTGAAGATTACGGATTATGAGGATACACCCTATGGAAGTTTCATTTATTCCGATTATCTTCTGACATATCAGTCCGAAGCGAAGACTGGAAATGCAATCTCGGACGCATTGTTTGCAGGAAGAAGATGGTCGCACCTGGAATCCGATCCTCCAAGTTACTTAATCCCTGAAGACGAATGGACTGATTACGAAACGATCATTACTTATGCTTTTCCGGATGTAGACAATAATAAATTGCATCACACGGGAGGATTAGGCATTAGCGAATATTATGATCCTTATAATGGTGGGGACACCTTACATCCTTTCAACGATGTCGCAAAAAACATGTACAGAGACATATTGGACAAAACATCAAAAATATTCAAAATTACATTTAAAGAACTCAGCCCTGAAAATTACCAGCAAGCACATCTTCAATTCAAT
>PCCF01000031.1 GCA_002731945.1 Rhodobiaceae bacterium
CCACAATTCCCATAACTGGATCAGTGAAAATATCCCAAAATCTTGCTACCATAAAAATTATTCCCACAGTACCCACACTCAACCCAACTGAGCTCTCATAAAAAGGTGGTAAGTAAACTGTTAAAGGCAAACCTAAGGCGGCAAGAGGGACAGCTAAGCTTGCGTATGCCAATAAAATTGGTTTTGTTAATTTTTGCATCTGCGTGAGTATATATATTTTAATATATAATTATACTTTTCTTCTAACCTCAAAGGTCATACCACCCTTGCGTCGAGAACCTGAAATTCCTCTTTGCGAGGAAAAATATAAACAAGAACCGTCAGGAGAAAAAGCGGGACCCGTAACTTCAGAAAACCAATGACCATCAAGCCGCAGCAGGGGTTTTGCAGATCCGTCTTTACCTAATAAACATAACTCCATATTATCACTATCTTCAGCAACTAAAACATGTCCATCTTTTGTGACAGTCATATCATCAGGATCGTTAAGAATTTTATTTTGAACCTCTTTCTTCCAACTCTTTAACCAATTAATCGCAGTTATTTTTTCTTTTGATCTAAGACCATCATAAAAAAGAAAAAGTTCATTATTTTTTGTATTATACAACCAAACCCTATGATCTTTGGTTGTAGAAAAAAAGATATTGCCTTCAAAAAAAGTCATACCCTCTCCTCGTTCGAAAGAAGTTGCTTCAGGAAGTTGATCAGTAATGGGAGAGTCTTTTGCGTATGGATCAGGAACATTTATCCAAGAAACAATGTTATTTTTTTCAACTTTTGCCGCCTGCAAATTTCCCTGACTATAGAAGGATTCTGTCCTAGGTTCTCCGCCTGGAATAAATCTATAAAATAATCCTGCTGGCTCATCATTAGTCATATAAATATAGTTATTTTCTGGATCAACTACTGCGGCTTCGTGAATAAATATACCCAATTCAGGGCGCTTTTTAGGATAATTTGTATCTCCTCTCTCTGGAGAAACCTCCCAAATCAAACCTCTTGAGTATTCCTCTCCAGAAAGCCATGTCCCCCATGGGGTTGTTCCACCAGAACAGTTTCTTTCCGAACCTGTAAGTAATGAATATGCATCTATTAACTCACCATTTTTATTAAATTTTAGTGCCCCAACTCCACCTTGAGAATTGGGCAATTCACTATTACTGACATAAACCCATCCTCCATCGTCTGAAGAAAAAACTCCTGCCCCATCGGGGGAACCATGCCAGAAGTAACCGTGATTTAATTCTTTACCAGAATGTGCTATTATTCTAGCCTCTAATCCATCTGGTAACATTACTCCATTTTTGTCCGGGCCATTTAGAGGGCCAAGGTCAGCCGAACCTATAGCTTTAGAGCTTTTATGAATGTCTTTATTGCTGGAGTCAGTTGTAGAAGCAAAAATTCTAGAATCTAGACCTATAATATAAGGACTAACAACGAGTGATAAATAGCTAAATGTTAAACCCTTAATAAACTGCCTTCGATTCTTCTTTGTCATAAATTCTACCTCACTATTCGATCCTAAATATAAATATAAAGTGAATTTTAATAATTAGATTTTATTATTTTTGTATAACAAAATTTACTAGCCCAAAACTGGATTTTCATCGAAAGTATTTTCTGGGTGCTCAATATTTAACCAACCCGGCTTACTTTTTTTCCAACACCCTAGATTGGGCTCAATCTTCGGTTGTTCATCTAAAACTCCTGTCTTTATAAGAACTACGCCAGGAGCACTTTCAGCTCTACTAAAAACTTGAGAACCACAGTTCTTACAAAAGGACCTAGTAACATTAGTCTCACAGGTATAACTACCTAGTTCGCCCTCACAGTAAAAATCTGTTTCGGGAATTACAATAATGGAAGCTACAGGACTACCAGTAGCCCTTTGGCAATCTGTACAATGGCATATTAAAAATAGGCTGGGTTCAGATTCATACTTAAAGTTTATTTCTCCACACAGACATCTTCCACTACCAGACATGCTTAATCTCCTACTATTTACCTTATATTTATATATTTATAGCACATAAAAAAAAGGGAGGCATCTAATGATGCCTCCCAAAGTCTACTTAACATGGTAGATTTAACTACGCACGTTGAAGAAGGTATAGAATAATTCCTACAGAAATTAAACCTACAAGACCTCCATCACCTAAGCTACCTATTACACCAGTTAAATTCCCGATAATATCACCGCCCACGAATGGAACAGCTGAACCGAAAATAACTTGTAAAACAACAGCTACAGCAATTAGAAGAAGCCCTAGTTGTACAACTTCACGTAGAAAGTTTTTTGCAGAATTAAGCATGCTAAATCCTCCTTTTGCATTTATGTGCTGATCCTCCCCCGGACCCTCACTATCCCGATTCCATATTTTTCTACTCAATATGTCAACTAAACATTAATATTTTTGTCAAATTTTCGTCACATTTGTTAATTTAGGTGTGGAAAAGCATGGGAAAACTAGGCTTTAAAGTTATTCTTATGCAAGTCAGAAGTTATAATACTACATCTAGTATTCGAATAATATTTTCAACAATATACTCTTTTCTTATAATTTTATAATAATATTTTAAAAAATTTTATAATTCTCTAACAAGAATCAGCGTTAAATAGTTAATTAAAGAACAATCCAACTAACTAATTGATTTTTAGTGTTTTTTAAAGAACAAAAAAAGGATGATGAATTTTTTAAATATGAACTTAAAATGGTGCCCACGAAGAGAATTGAACTCTTGACCTCTCCCTTACCAAGGGAGTGCTCTACCCCTGAGCTACGTGGGCACAAAATTTAAAATAGTGTATTAAACTAAAATGCATTTAAATTATATAATATTTAGATGTTATAGATTAAGACAAAAAATTATAAAGAAATATATTTATGAGAGAAAAAAATAGAAATAGAGAAAAGAATCTATATGAGGCCTTAAGGGATAATCTCAAAAGAAGAAAAGTTCAGAAAAAAAGAAATAAGGAAAAGGAAAAAGTTAATAAATAATGGATTTAATAATTATAGAAGGCGGAAAAAAATTAAATGGAACTATTGATATCTCAGGTTCCAAAAATGCCAGTCTTCCTATGATGATAGCCTCTCTTTTAACTAAACAAACATTAGAATTGAATAATGTTCCAAATTTATCAGATGTGGAAACTTTAAAACATTTACTAAGAATATTAGGTTCTGAGATAGTTCATAATAATAGATTAGTAAAAATCAAAACAGAAAAAATTATTCATACTTTAGCCCCATATGACTTGGTTAGAAAAATGCGCGCAAGTTTTTGGGTTCTTGCTCCATTAATAGCCAGGTTCGGTAGTGCTGAAGTTTCTTTACCCGGGGGATGCGCAATAGGTATACGACCTATTAATATGTACTTAAAAATAATGGAAAAAATGAATGTTAGTTATGCTGTCGAAAATGGTTATGTGAAAGCAAAATCTAAAGAAGGTTTGAGAGGCTCAAAGATAACGCTCGATTTTCAATCTGTAGGATGTACACATTTTTTTCTCATGTTAGCGGTTCTTGCCAAAGGGGATTCATCATTAGAAAACTCTGCATGCGAACCTGAAGTTGTGGCGTTAGGTAGAATGTTACAAAAGATGGGAGCAAAGATAGAAGGGCTTGGAACAAAAAGGATAAACATAACTGGAGTTGAGTCTCTTTCTGGATTATCTATCCAAGTACCATCTGATAGAATAGAAGCTGGAACATATGCAATTGCACTTGCTATGACAGGAGGACAATTAAAACTTAATAACATAAATGCTACAGAAATTGACATACTGATTAGAGCATTAGAATCAACTGGAGTTGAGACATATTCTTCTAATAATTCAATTTCATTAGAAAGAAAAAATAACCCTATCCATTCAACTAACATAGAAACAGCTCCCTACCCAGGTTTTCCAACAGATCTTCAGGCGCAATTTATGGCCTTAATGACATTATCTAATGGTGTATCACGTATAAAAGAAAATATTTTTGAGAATCGGTTTATGCATGTACAAGAGCTAGCAAGATTTGGAGCGAATATAGAACTTGAGGGAGATTTGGCCATTGTGAAAGGGGTAAAATGTTTAATAGCTGCTCCAGTTATGGCAACTGATTTAAGGGCTTCAGCCTCACTAATAATTGCCGCATTAGCTGCAAAAGGAACAACCAGCATTAGAAGAATTTACCACCTTGATAGAGGGTTTGAGGAATTAGAAAAAAAATTAAATGGGTGTGGAGCCGACATAAAACGTATTCGGGACGCTTAAATGAGTGAAGGACTTAAATTAAAAGCCTTTGATGAAGAAAGTTTGATTATTTTGTCTAGTCTTACTCAAGACAGTATTATTAAAATAAATGAATTGGGTTATGACAATTCTGCAAAAAGGTTTGCGGTACTAATGAATAGATATTGTCACGAGAAGAAAGGTGCTAAAAGAATAAGATCAGCTATTCATTTTGACTATATTAATAAAGTCAAAACAAAATCGATAAACATAGATACTAAAGATGAAACTCTCTCATTACTCGCAATAAGGTTTGAGTCTGAGAAAAAACCGAGCGGTTCAATAATTCTAGAATTTTCTGGAAATAAAGCTATCAATTTAGAGACTGAGAATATAGAAGCATTTCTTACTGATGTAGGAGATCCATGGGAAGTCAAAAATAAACCTGACCATGACAAAGATTAAAATGTTTAATTACATAAAAGAAGACGAAGATAATTTTGAACATAATATAAAATCCTTAGTGAATAGTAGAATGGATTTAAATGAAGAAATTACTGATAAGGTTTCCGAAATTCTAAAGAACGTAAAAGAAGGAGGTAACGAATCCCTTTTTAAGTATATGGAAGAATTAGATGGCATCAAAAATCCATCTAAAAATTTATTCATTTCTCAGACAGATATTAAGGAAGCAAAAGCAAAATGTTCTGAAGAAAGTCTTCAAGCTCTTGGCTTAGCAAAAAAAAGAATTGAAGAATTCCACCTCCAACAAATGCCTAAAGATTCTTTATTTTCTGATGATCAGAAAATTAATATTAAGACAAGATGGATTGCTCTAGAAAGTGTAGGGGTTTATATACCAGGAGGTAAGGCATCCTACCCAAGTTCGGTTTTAATGACAATTATACCTGCCCAAATAGCCGGTGTTAAAAACATAAAAGCAACTATTCCTTGCCCCAATAATAGAATTGATCCTTTAGCTTTAGCTGCTTTAGATTTATGCAATATAGAAGAAATATATAAAATTGGAGGTTCTCATGCCATAGCTGCACTCACCTGGGGAACTGAAACAATATCAAAGGTTGATATAATAATTGGACCTGGCAATAAGTGGGTAGCTGAAGCAAAAAAACAAGTTATAGGAAACGTCAAAATTGATATGATAGCAGGCCCTAGCGAAATCTTAATTATTTCTGATAATTATACTAATCCGGAGTGGGTGGCAGCTGATCTTATTGCACAAGCAGAACATGATGAAACTGCTCAGGCTATCCTTATCACTGATGATATAAGTTTTGCAAAAAAAGTTGACGAGTGTATTAGGATTCAAATAAGTCAATTGAGCCGTTCAATGATAATAAGTGAAAGCTTAAAAAATAATGGTTACGCAATAGTTGTTGATAATTTATCCACATCAGCAGATATTGCTAACACGATAGCTCCTGAACACCTTTCAATTTTGTGTAAAGATTATGAGATCATTGAAAAAGAAATAATTAATGCCGGCGTAATTTTTACAGGAGTATGGACACCTGAAGCTATGGGAGATTATATAATAGGATCAAGCCATGTTTTACCAACAAATGGCATGGCGAAAAATTATTCGGGTCTCTCAGTATTTAATTTTCTTAGAAGACAATCAACTATTATGGGTGAGCGAGAAACTATAAAAACTTTAGGACCTCCAGCTGTAATCCTTGCCGAATGTGAAGGCCTTGATGCGCACGCGAACTCTATTAAATTGAGACTCAAAGATTAGCTTAATGACAAAGAGTAAAGATAATTCTATAAATAAAATTCTCCTAACTAATAAGAATCAACCAGAGATAACTGAGTTCGTAAACTATGAAAGACAGGCAGCTATTCATGACTTGATAAATGAAAATTTTTTTGAGATAAAAGAAGAAAATGTTATTGGACCATTTAATATAAATCTTTCAATTCATGAGAGTATTTTAATCAAATCAATTTCAAATGAAGACAATTCTTTTAATAAAACATACAGGATACCTGTAAACTCTCTAAAAAAGATAATAAAGTTCTACCACAATGCTTGTACAAGATATTTTGATTCTATTAAAGACGGATCCATTGATGACATTGAAAAAATAGAAAATAATAGAAGAAAGATTCACGATGAAGGAGCTGAAATTTTAAAAAAATTAATGAAAAAAAATTTCAATATAGATCACCAAACTGCAAGAAGACTATTTACGTTATTATATTCGCTTTATATATAAAAAATTTTTAGCATCTGTAATTGAAAACTTTAATTACTAGACTTTCTTTGCTATAAGAATTGAAAAGGAGATAACTTGGCAAAAGAAGAGCTTTTAGAATTCCCTGGAGTAGTTACAGAACTACTCCCCAATGCAACTTTTAGAGTTAAGCTCGAGAATGACCACGAGATAATAGCTCATACGGCAGGAAAAATGAGGAAGAATAGAATAAGGGTTCTTGCGGGTGATCAAGTGACCGTGGAAATGACTCCCTATGATCTAACAAAAGGCCGAATAACTTATAGACATAAATAATCTGGTTATTTCTATGAAAACAGAAACTTGTCCTATATGCAAAAAAGAGGCTGACACGAACTATTCACCATTTTGTTCTAAAAGGTGTTCTCAGGTAGATCTTAACAGATGGCTTGGAGAAAAATACCAAATCGATCTTCATGAAGATAATGAACAAAAATGATAGTTAAAACTTGTGAATTAAGGTTTTGAAAGTTTATATTGCTAATTTATTAACCTACAAGCCCAGGTAGCTCAGTTGGTAGAGCAGAGGACTGAAAATCCTTGTGTCGGTGGTTCAAATCCGCCCCTGGGCACCACTCACTACCTAAGAGAATATTTTTGAAAATAATCAAAAATCTCCTGAGTCTTACTTTCCCTTGCAGTATACCATCTATCACTTGTTGCAAGGTTAACTGGAATTCCATTTTTATCAAATATTAAAACTTTTGGAATTCCCTTTTGATCTTCAAGGCCCAAAATCTCGATTAATGACATATTTATATCATATTTTCCTACATCTATATGTAATATTGAATAATACTTATTAATAAATTCTTTTACCGTAGGTAACATCAATGTTCCTTCTAAGATCCTACAATCAGGGCACCAATTTGCCCCAAAAATAATAATGGATTGTCTTAAATTTCTATTGTTATCTATAAAGTTAAAAAGCTCTTCAGTAGTAACTTTTTTGCCTTCGTAAGGATATGGAAGAGGTTGACTTAAGACTTCATCGCTAGGAATAATTATTCTTGCTTCTGAAATATTTGATTGAAAATATATTGCTGTTATAAATACAAAAAATAATAATAATTTCTTCATTCTTGAAATATGACACGATTTACTGAAGCAAACAATAATTCCTATACTACGACGTGAATTAGCATATTATTACTAAACACCATCAAAATTGATATGGAGCATATATGGTCAATCTGTCTTTCGAATTTTCTCCTCCTAAAACAGAGGAATCGGAAAAAAAACTTTGGTCTTCTATAAAACATTTGGCTCCTCTTAATCCAAAATTCGTATCAGTAACATATGGTTCAGGTGGATCTACTCGTAATAGGACTCATAAGTGTGTTGAAAAGATAATTAATGAAACAAATTTAAAGCCGGCTGCACATTTAACTTGCGTTTCTTCGAGTAAAATGGAAGTGGATCAAGTAATAGCGAATTACCATGAGATAGGGGTTAGACATATTGTTGCCTTAAGGGGAGATATGCCAAACATGGGAACATTCGAGCCTCATCCTGAAGGATATTCTGACTCAGTAGAGTTAGTTAAAACTTTACACAATTTTGGTGTCTCAGAAATTACTGTAGCAACTTATCCTGAGAAACACCCTGAATCAAAATCGATAGATGATGATATAGAGTTTCTTAAAAGAAAAATAAATGCGGGAGCTAATCGAGCCATAACTCAGTTTGTTTTTGACGCAGAAATTCTTTTGCGATTTAGAGACAAAACAGAAGCAGCAGGAATAAATATACCTATTATTCCAGGAATAATGCCGACTACAAACTTTAAGAATGTAAAGAATATGGCGCAAAAATGCGGCGCAACAATTCCTAATTGGTTAGAAAAAAAGTACGAAGGCCTAGATGATAATCATAAAGCAAGAAGGGAAGTAGCAAAAGAAGTAGGCTTAGATTTTTGTGAAAAATTAATTAGTAATGATTATATTAATTTGCATTTTTATACATTGAATCAAGCAGATCTTACATATGATATATGTAATTCACTCTATTAGTTTTAAGAAAGCTTGCTAGGAAAATGAACTGGAACCGTGAAAAAAGAATTCGAGAACTGCCCAAGCTCTTAAAAAGAAGCATCCTCCTTCTTGATGGGGCAAGGGGTACTATGATTCAAAATCTTAACCTTGAAGAAAACGATTATAGGGGAAAAGATTTTAAGAACCATAATTGCGAACTGAAAGGTAATAACGATATCCTTTCAATTACATCGCCGAAGATTATAAAGGATATTCATAGAACCTTCCTCAATGCGGGTAGCGATATAATCGGAACTAACACTTTTTCATCGACATCTATCTCTCAAAGAGACTACCAATTAGAAAACATATCTTACGAACTTAATTATCAAGCAGCCTTAATAGCCAGAAAGATCTGTGATAATTTTGAACAAGAAAGACCAAAGTTACCAAAATATGTCGCTGGAGTATTAGGCCCTACCAATAGAACAGCTTCAATTTCCCCAGATGTCAATGACTCAGGCGCAAGAAATATAATGTATGACGATTTATATGAAAGCTATTCATTGGCTGCAAAAGGTTTAATTAATGGAGGTTCGGATATAATAATGATTGAAACTATATTCGATACTCTTAATGCTAAGGCAGCAATCCATGCGGTTAAAGATATCTTTGAAGCACTAAATGTCGACCTTCCTTTGATGATATCAGGAACAATAACAGATAAATCAGGAAGAACTTTATCGGGACAAACCACTGAAGCCTTTTGGAACTCAATCAAGCATGCAAAACCTTTTGCAGTCGGTTTAAACTGTTCCTTGGGAGCTGAAGAAATGTATCCTTATGTNTCAGAAATTTCAAAAGTTGCCGATACCAATATTTGTNTATATCCAAACGCGGGTTTGCCTAATGAGTTTGGAGAATATGATGAAACTCCTGCGAAAATGGCNAGAATCATAAATAAATTNGCNGAAGAGGGNCTATTAAACATAGTTGGTGGNTGCTGCGGAACTACTCCAGANCATATATCAAATNTTTCGNAAATNACNCAAAAGCATAAGCCTAGAAAAATTCCTCACATTACCAAAATAATGCGTCTATCAGGATTAGANCCTTTTAACTTATCCGATGAAATNCCTTTCGTTAATGTTGGTGAAAGAACTAATGTTACTGGTTCGNNAAAATTTAAAAAGNTANTAAAGGAAGAAAATTTAGATCTGGCTTTAGAAATAGCTCGTAACCAAGTTGAGAATGGNGCCCAAATGATTGATATCAATATGGATGAAGGAATGCTTGATACCGAACATCTGATGAAAAAATTNTTGAACATGGCNGCTACAGAGCCAGAAATAGCAAAAGTTCCTTTCATGATAGATAGCTCAAAATGGTCAATAATAGAATCAAGCTTAAAATGTGTTCAGGGAAAATCTGTTGTAAATTCAATATCCCTCAAAGAGGGTGAAGAAGTTTTTCTAGAACAAGCCAAAATGTGTATGAAATTTGGAGCTGCAATCATAGTCATGGCATTTGATGAAAAGGGTCAGGCAGATACGGAAGATAGAAAATACGAGATATGCAAAAGATCTTATAATCTTTTGACTGAGAAAATAAACTTTCCTGAAGAGGATATTATCTTTGATCCAAATATTTTTGCGGTAGCCACTGGAATAGAAGAACATAACCGCTACGGAATTGATTATATTAACGCGGTAAAAAGAATAAAAAAAGAATTCAGAAATGTTCATATTTCTGGTGGTGTTTCAAATTTTTCATTTTCTTTTAGAGGAAACGACATCATTCGGGAGGCGATGCACAGTATATTTCTCTATCACGCAATAAAAAGCGGTATGGATATGGGTATAGTTAATTCAGGCCAACTTAGTATTTACAAAGAAATTGATGAAGACCTTAAAAAAAGAATAGAAGATGTTTTATTCAACAAACGTAAAGACTCTACTGAGAGACTAATTGAAATAGCAGAAAAATATAGCGGAATTAAGAAAGAAACAATTGAGGAAGAATCAAAGTGGAGAACTCTTTCGGTATCTGAGAGATTAAAGCATGCATTAGTAAAAGGAATAAGTGATTTTATTGAAGAGGACACAGAATTAGCAAGATTGGAACTTGGAAAATCCATAAATGTAATTGAAGGTCCTTTAATGGACGGAATGAATCATGTCGGGGATCTGTTTGGTTCAGGTCAAATGTTTCTTCCTCAAGTTATAAAATCTGCAAGAGTTATGAAAAAAGCCGTTTCATATCTTGAACCTTTTCTGGAGAAGGAAAAAGGTACTGACAATATAATTAAAAGAGAGTCTGCTGGTAAAATTTTACTTGCAACTGTTAAAGGGGATGTGCATGACATAGGAAAAAATATTGTGGGTGTGGTTCTTCAGTGTAACAATTATGAGGTCATAGACTTAGGTGTAATGGTACATGCTAACGAAATAATAGAAAGGGCGAAAGAAGAGGAAGTAGATATTATAGGATTATCAGGTTTGATTACCCCAAGCTTAGATGAAATGTGCCATGTTGCTTCAGAAATGGAAAATGAGAATATGAATATTCCACTATTAATAGGAGGGGCAACAACAAGTAAAATTCATACCGCAGTGAAGATTTCTCCAAATTACTACAATGGCCAAGCAGTCTACGTAACTAATGCTAGTCGTGCTATTGGAGTAACAAGTAGTCTTTTATCATATGAAAAGAAACGTTCATTTATAAAAGAAGTGAAAGAAGAATACTCATCACTACAAAAGAGACATGAAGGAAAAAAGATCCGTTCAAAACACATGTCTATTGAAAAAGCTCGTGATAATCGTTTCGTAGCTGATTATGAAAACTTAGCTCCAATAAAACCGAACTTCTTGGGAACAAAGAAATTTAATAATTATGATTTATCAGATGTACGTGAATATATTGATTGGACGCCTTTTTTCCGATCGTGGGATTTACACGGCAGATATCCAAGCATATTAGATGATGCGATGACAGGTGATTCTGCAAGAACATTGTTTAATGATGCCAATGATTTATTAACAAAGATAATTAATGAGAAATTGCTAAAAGCTAAGGCCATCATAGGTTTTTGGCCAGCCAATAGCGATGGAGATGATATAATAATTTATAAAGATGAAGAAAGAGAGAAGATCATTGCGACCTTTCATACGATCAGGCAACAAATGAACCATTCTAATAATAGAGCCAATTTTGCGCTTGCGGATTTTGTTGCACCGAAGGATAAAAAGAAAAACATAAAAGATTATATCGGAGGGTTTGCAGTAACCTGTGGAATAGGTGAAGAAAAACTTTCAAGAAACTTCGAACTTCAAGGTGATGATTACAACGCTATTTTGACGAAAGCACTTGCCGATCGGATGGCAGAGGCTTTTGCAGAAAAAATGCACGAAGAAGTCAGAAAAGAATATTGGGGATATTCTCCAAAAGAAAAACTAAGAAATGATCAACTCATTCACGAAGAGTATATTGGCATCCGTCCTGCACATGGTTATCCAGCACAACCAGATCATACAGAAAAAAAGATTCTTTTTGATCTACTTCAAGTAGAGAAGAAAACAGGAATAGAGCTTACTGAAAACTATGCTATGAATCCTGGTTCATCAATTTCAGGCTTGTATTTCAGCCATCCAGATTCATCATATTTCGGAGTAGGAAAAATTAACAAGGATCAAGTTAAAGATTACGCAAAAAGGAAATCAATGAGCATTGAAGAGTGCGAAAAATGGCTTGGGCCTATTCTTAACTATTGAAAAATTGATATGAAGAAAATCATATTTATATTATCTACATGCTTTTTTCTTTCATCTTGTGAAGCGCCAACGACCGTTGTGTCGAGAGGAGTAAATACAGATATAGAGAAAGAAAGAATTATTATGCAAGGAATTGCTCTTGAAACTTTTTACAAACGTTTAGAAAAATTAAATAATTTTGCATGGCCAATTCTCTCTTCATCAAAACCTTTTTGTAAAAGCGATACTAAATACGACATTGGCATAATTGCTATTTCTCTTGATGACCTAAGAACAGAGTTACGACAGGCGGCAAAAGAAAAAATAGGGATCTCCAAAGAACTGAAGATATTATTTTTGATTAAGAACTCTCCATCCTTCAATACTGATTTAAGGAAAGGAGATATTATACGAGAAATAAAATCTAAAAATTTCAAATGGACAAATGAAGATATTAATAAAAATATTCGTTTACGTAATTTCAATGCGGATACTATTAGAATCACAATTGACCGAGACGGGCAAATATTATCATACAATATCACACCAGCACTGATATGTAATTATGGAATAATACTAAGTCAAAACAATAACTTGAATGCATATGCAGATGGAAGAAATATCTTTGTTACTCAGGGGATGATGCGCTTTATAGAAGAAGATAAAGAATTACAATTTATACTTTCCCATGAGCTAGTTCATAACTCGGAAAACCATATTAGCAAGAGAGTAAATAATTCTATACTTGGAACGATTCTTGATATAGCCGCTTCAAGCGCAGGAGTAAATACTAGAGGCACTTTTGGAAATATAGGAGCCCAAATGTATAGTCAAGATTTTGAAAGAGAGGCTGATTATATAAGTATGTATATACTTGCTTTGGCTGAAATTGACACAAGAGGAATAGAAAATTTTTGGAGAAGGTTGTCCGCTGAAAATCCACGTTCGATCGACAGTTATAATTCATCACACCCAACCTCACCTGAGAGATGGGCAAATATTGCAGCGACGAGGAAAGAAATAGAATACAAAATAAATAATAACATTGAACTTGTTCCTGAAAGAAAGGATAAGAGTTAAATGTTTAATAGATTAAAAGACTGTTACAACACTAATGATTTTCGATCTCTTGCGAAGCAAAGGCTTCCTTCTCCCATTTTCCATTATATTGATGGAGCAGCCGATGATGAAATTACATTAAAACAAAATACTAGAGCTTTTGAAAAATGTGATTTAATTCCCAACGTTTTAAGGGGCGTAAAAGATATTGATACAAGCGTCTCGCTAATGGGTAAAAAAATCAATTTACCCTTATTCTTCTCCCCAACAGCTCTTCAGCGACTATTTCATTATGATGGAGAAAGAGCCGTCGCTAATGTTGCAGAAAAGTTTGGAACTTTCTTTGGTATTTCTTCTCTTGCAACAGTTAGCATTGAAGAAATAGGAGAGAATTATTCATGTCCAAAAATATTCCAATTATATGTTCATAAAGATAAGGGTCTCAATGATAGTATGATTGAAAATTGCAAAGAAAATAATTTTGACGCTATAGCAATAACAGTTGACACCATAGTCGGGGGCAACAGGGAAAGAGATTTAAGAACAGGTTTCACCTCTCCTCCAAAATTAAATCTAAAAAGTTTTTTAAGTTTTGCTACTCACCCTAATTGGTCGCTCAATTATTTATTTAGAGAAAAGTTTGAATTGCCTCAATTACAAGATTATGTCCAAGAAGGTACTAATATAACTATTTCGATAGGTGATTATTTTAACACAATGCTGGATCAGAATATGAACTGGGATAGTATTGCAGAAATCAATAAGAAATGGGGTAAACACTTATGTTTGAAGGGAATAATGTCAGTTGAAGATGCTATGAAAGCGGTAGACGTAGGGGCAAGCGCTATTATGGTGTCAAACCATGGTGGAAGACAATTGGATGGCTCCTGCTCACCTTTTGATCAATTGTCTGACATTGTTGACGCAGTAGGTGATAAGATTGATGTCATCTGTGATGGAGGAATCCGAAGAGGGAGCCATATCTTAAAAGCTTTGTCAGTTGGAGCTAAAGCTTGCTCTGGAGGCAGAATGTATCTTTATGCGCTTGCTGCAGCTGGGGAAGCTGGGGTCGAAAGAGCCATGAGACTTCTTCAGGAAGAAATTGAAAGAAACATGAAACTAATGGGTTGTAAATCTGTTAAAGATCTTGGTCGCCACAATTTAAAATTTAGATAGTATTATTTAATTAAAACGAATTAGTATAATAGATATAATTATATGAGGTTTATATTAAATATACTTTGTTATCTTATAGGAATTTTGTGGCTTGCTGCAGGGCTTTCTGGTGTTATAGATCCGACCTTCTTCACAGAAAGTAAGTATGCAACTATCCATGTACAAATTACAGGCAATTTGGGTATTAGCGACATAAGGGCTCTTGGTGGTTTTTTTGCCTTTCTTGGATTAGGTATTTTATATGCGACACAAAATCCATCAGGTAAAAATGATTGGTTTATAGCTTTTTCCCTTTTGATGTTTGGTCTTGCATTAGGAAGAACTGTCAGCCTTTACCTCGAGGGTCCTGAGGAAACCCAAACCATTTTTGCTGGAGTAGAATTCTTTATGGCTATAATTCTATACCTAAAGTCTAAATAGTGTTTTAGAAAAAAATTAATTAGCCTCTTTAAGTCTGTCGCTATCGTCTTTAAGAAATTCTATGATTGTTGCCCAAGCAGTTCCATCTTGTAAAAAGAAAGAGTGCCCTCCCTTAAAAAACTTGACCGAAGAAGTGGGGATCAAGTTATCTAAAGCGAGTAGATTTTTCATAGGGGATATTTGGTCGTACAAACCTCCTGCAATTAAAGTAGGGCAATTAATTTTATGCAAATCTCTATTCGTATCATGGTGTTTTCTAGCCTCTAGTTGAAGTAGCTTTCCTTTATTATTGTTACCTTTATCAATATATTGCATAAACTGCTCGAAGAGCATTTCATACATATCCGGATTTTTTTTTATAAATTCTTTAGTTATTCGATCATCGGATATTGAAATGAATTTTTTTACATGAGACTCTTTATCTAGATCTTCTAATTCATGCAATGGATAGGAGTGATTCTTACCGCCGGGTGACGTACACATCAAAACGAGTTTTTTTACTTGGTGTGGATGTCTTATTGCTAGGTGTTGAGCCACCATACCTCCGAAACTAACGCCTATAACATAAGTTTCTTTCCATCCTAGTTTATTTATTAAACTAAATGCATCATCAGCATAATCTTTCATTGTATAAGGTCCATCAGGAATTTGTGTTTGGCCTAAACCTCTTTGATCATACGCTAACAGCTGAAAATTATCTTTTAGGTTATTATCAAAGGCGTTAGGTGATAATCTCAAGTCACCACCAGTACCTGATATAAAGAGAAGATTTTTACCATCTCCTTTCATCTGATAGTAAAATTCAATACGTTCAGTTTTTATAAAGGGCAATGATTATTTCTCTACAAATGGTGATAAAATATCCTCTGCAACCATTTCATTATTAATATTTTCACGACCAACCCAATCATCTACTGTTTGATGATAATAATAGATTCTTCTCTCTTGATAGTTTAATGGCATTTTATTAAAAACTCCTGAATCATGAGATCTTTGCATAGGTTCGAGGTTTTTAAAATCCTCTTCCATTATAGAATGAAAAGAAACTTCCTGATCTACCCAATATTGGGGTTTTTCTTTTTCTTCCCACTTCGGTCCTAATTGTATGTATTCAATCTCTGTCTCACGTAAACTTTTTGGCCAGAATAAGATAGCTACATAACCAGATGTATCTGTTGGAGTAATAAAATTAGGAAAAATTGCATAGGCAACATTTGTTTCAGCATGAATGCTATCACAAGTTTCGATATAAGGTACAAAATCCTGACCTTCGGCGCCCAGCATTCCTCCATCTAGATTAATCCTTTTAGGGGTCACCATTCTAGAGTGGCCATTTTTTAATAAACCTGCTGCCATTCCATTACCATCCAACAAAATATTTACTGTATCTTTATGAATAGTGGGTGAATGATAAACCTCCATAAAGGCATCTAAACAAGTCTTCCAGTTTGCCTTAACATCTGCACTATTTTTCCAAATTGTAACTAATTCAGAACTTTTAAAACACTCCATCTCCGAAGCAACGGGATCAAGATATTCTCTTAAATTCCCAGGATCATCATCAGATAGAGAAATATAAACCCATCCATCCCACATATCGCAGTAAACTTCTTTTAGACCTTTACAAGAAAGATCGAGATTGAGAAAATCTCGTTCATCTGGAACCCTTATAAGTGATCCATCAAGATCATATGACCAACTATGATACTGACATTTTAATAATTTTGTATTTCCTTCATTTTCTCTAACAACCGGAGCTCCTCTATGAGAACATGTATTATAAAAAGCCTTAATACTTTGATCCTTTTGTCTAACAATTAATATATCTCTTTGTAATTTATTAAAGATTCTAAAATCACCTGGATTTGGTAATTCATCTTCTCTAAAAACCATTATCCAAGATTTCAAAAAAATATTTTTAAATTCTAAGTTAAAAAATTCTTCGTTAGTATATCTTCTTCCAGAAAGATCAGGTATTTGAGGAAAGCCCTCTGGATATGAGCTTCTTTTATATTCATATTCAATTTGTTCTCGAATTTCTTTTATCTTTTCAGGGCGCATAACAATATCTCCGCTTTTTTGGATATGAGAAAATAAATTCTTTTTCAAAGGATAGTTATTTTATTCAGAAGTATCAAGGTACTTGAGAGTCTTGAGGTTTTCTTGATGTTTTTCTTTACTCATACTCACTTTGGACAAGATCAATATAGCCAAAGCCCATAAAGAAATTGAAGCGCATACGAAACATAAACCTATCGTAAACAAAGTATCGTAAGGTATTTGTCCTGGGATAGCATCCTTGGGCCATTGAGCATAAGTCAAGATTAATCCAGCTATAAAAGCGCCTGAACCACTCATGCATTTTGCTGCAAAGGACCTTGCGGCAAATAAGGTTCCCTCCATTCTCCTCCCGGTCGCTTTCTCGACTTCCTCCACAGTATCAAAAACCATTGAAGCAAGAGTAGTACCCGCAATGATTGCGCAAGCAACTGCAAACCAATGAAATATTAGTACAAAAGCCAAAACTGAGGGATTACCATTTTCAGGCAAAAAATCCAACAAACGAAGAATAATTACTGTATTTTCGGCAAGAATAGATCCAATAGATAGATAGATAACGCTTTCTCTCTTACCAATTTTTTCAGCAAGTAGTGGGGACATTTTTAATCCTACTAAAGGGGTTAGAAAGAGAGTAAGACCAATGGTTAAAATGTTTAAAGGAGTAAATTCCCAAAAAAAGCTGTACAGAAATAGTGCAAAATTGGTTGCTATTCCTCCAGCAATTCCGGTTACAATCATAGCAATAAACAGAACGACATAATCACGACTTATCGTCATAGTTTCATAAAGTTCTGCAAAAGTTTCTTTCAAACTTAATTTTTTCTGTTGAGGAAAATACAAATTCGGGATTTCTTTATGTGTTCCTAAGGATGTGACCATAATTGATATAACCATTATGACACTACAAGCTAAACCATAGATGGCCCAAGTTTCGGGTATATACCTTGCGTCCTGAGAACCCGTCCACGAAGCATAAACGACAAATATCCATAAAGAGTTCCATACCGATAATCCTCCCCACCAACCAAACCAATATCGGAATGACATCAGAGAACTTCTTTCAACATAATCTTTTGTGAGTTCAGGGCCAAGCGCAGCGCTAGGTATTTCGTAGAATGTTATTGCTGTTCGGATAAAAACACCCAAAGATAATAAATAGAAAAACAGTTCATTCTGAGAGAGATTAGATGGTGGATCCCAAAGTAAAAAAAAGGAAAGACCTACGGGAATAGCCGAAAAGTACATGAAAGGATGACGTCTTCCCCAACGAGATCGAGTTCGATCTGAAAAATAACCTATCAGAGGATCTGAGATCGCGTCAAAAATGAGCATAATAAATATTGCCAATCCTGCCAGATCAGGCGCTAATCCAAAAACTTGAACATAAACAAACAACAAAAAATAGGAAAAAGCATTGTCTTTAATCCCATAAGCCATCGAACCAAAGCCATAATAAAATTTAGTAATAAAAGACAGTTTTTCAGACAAATCGGATCTCCTTACAAGCCATTAAAGTTTATTCTTTACTGACCAATAAAGCCGATGACTTAATTTCATTTGCAATATCAATGGCTTCCTCTGGAGTAAAATCCATTGGTAACTCTATAGATTCTGACGATACAAAGATTCTAACCATACCTTGATCAGTAGGACCAATTTGGATATCGGCAATCAGATCACTTTTCTTATTAATACCCTTTTTCATTTCTAACTCTTAATTTTATAGGCTTTAATTAATTGTTTTCAAGAGATGCAATAGCTTCAGCCACGGATGTGTCAATTTCATGACTTCTGGGATTTCTTCTTAATGTTAGACCACCATTTACCTGAAGATTTTGACCGGAAAGAAAACATTCGTCACTGCATAAAAAGATCGCTGCAGCAGCAATATCTTCTGAAGTTCCTATTCTACCTAAAGGATAACATTTTCTAAAGGCCTCTTCTAGACCCGGTGCTGCCAATGCTTCAGCTGTCATAGGAGTTGAGGTTAATCCAGGTGATATTGAATTCGCTCTAATATTTTTCTCTCCAAATTCATTGGCAATTGTCCTAATTACATGATCTATACCAGCCTTTGTACCCATATAGGCAGCATGATTATCAAGCATAATCGTTGCTGTTGCTGAAGAAATTTGAATAATACTTCCACCTTCACTCATAGCCGGAATACAAGCCTGAAAAAACTGGTAAGGTCCCTTAAATTGAAGATTCATAATTTTGACAAGATCTTCTTCTGTGCTTTCCAAAAAAGGTGAAAGATAACCCCAACCAGTTGCTTGCACACCTATGTTTAGTTTTCCATGGCGCTCAACTACAGTTGATACCATGTTATCTATGTCTTCTTTTTTTGTAATGTCACAAATGGCATAACTTCCGTTAATTTCATCAGAGATTTCTTTCAATAAATCTTCGTTCCTTCCTGCTACAACCACTTCGGCACCCTCTGCCTTAAATCTTCTTGCCATTACTTGGCCCATATTATCTTTCCCAGCAGCTCCAAGTATGAGTGCTATCTTTCCTTCTAATCTTCCGCTCATCTATTTCTCCTTTTTTCCTTTTCTAATTCATAGCTCTCAATCTTCTATCAGGAAGATTCAAAAATATAACAACAAATCCTGCTATGATGCATAGAAACACATTTATAGAAAAAGCCATAGTATAATTGCCATAGGTATCGTAAAGCCATCCGGACAATGGCGCAGCTACTATCTGCATAGGAACCATGAAAGGTACGGCAAGACCTCTAGCTTTTCCAAAATTCACATTGTCAAAGGCTATAGAAAAAGTCGAGTTCATTAAAGGCATAGTTCCTCCAAGTCCAAGACCCATTATCATTACGGCAAATAGTAGCGAATAAAGATTTTGTGAAAATATAAGAGAAGCAATTCCTAGACCATGACATAATAACGATATCCATAATGCTTTCCTAGGACCTAAATAATCCAACAATTTTCCAAAAACTATCTTACCTAAGGCAGCATGAAAAGCGGCAACGGAATAAATCCATGAAGCCTGAATAGGGCTAAAACCTAAATCTTGAGAAAAAATTGGAATGTGACTATACACTCCTAAATTCGCAGTAATCTGTAATGAGAAAATAATTACCAAAAGCCAAAAAGAACGAACAGCAAGAATCTCAGAAAAGGTTTTTTCTTTAACTATTTGCGTTTCGTTTTGAATTCCTTTTATAGAATCTCCGTCTGGGTATTGATTCACATCAGAAGGTTTATCGATAACAAATCTGAAAGATAAAATTGAACACACTACCAATACGAACAGACCAAAAATTAAATATGTATTTCTCCAGCCTACTATAGAAATAAGAAAAACTGCGATTGGCGGAATAATAACTCCTGACATTGAAAGACCTATGGATGCATAGCCTAAAGCCGTCCCAATTTTTTCTTTAAACCAGTTGGAAATGATCTTAGCGGAGCTTAAATTACCAAAGATTGTCATACCCGAAGCAACTAGTGTTCCATAAATAAGAAGAAATTGAGTGAAATTTTTTGCCGTAGACAACAAAATTAAACCTGACCCAAACAATATTGCGCCAACTGCTAAAATCTTACGAATAGGGAATCTATCTATGAAAAAACCCATGATGGGAGAAAAAATACCAGCCGAAAAAATCAAGACAGATATAGTGATTGAAACAAGGAATCGACTGGCCGAAAACTCTTC
>PCCF01000032.1 GCA_002731945.1 Rhodobiaceae bacterium
GAGATTTAACAAAAGGCCCACTATCAATTACGATTCAGATGCATGGTACCGTACCAAAAGGAAGGTTTCTATGTCGTAGCGGAGCTAAACCAGGAGACTTAATCTATGTGACTGGAGAATTAGGAGCTGCCGCATATACCTTAAGATATTTTCTAAATCCCGATGAAAATTTAAGACCAACGGACAAAGAATTTCAAAGACTAAATCAGCCAGAGCCAAGGATTAAAACAGGATTAGAAATAAGAGATATTGCAACAAGTTGCATCGATATATCAGATGGCTTGTTTGCAGATCTAAATCATATTCTTAGAGCTAGTAATGTGGGGGCAGAAATAAAACTATCAGATATACCTTACTCAAAGACCCTAAAAAAAATAGATAAAGATTTAGCTATTGATCTTGCATTAACGGGTGGCGATGATTATGAATTATGTTTCACCGTCCCTTCACACATATCTCAATCTAGTTTAAAAAAAATGATTACAACAATTAAGGTTTTTCAGATTGGTAGAATTAATGAATTTAGTTTGAAACTTAATTTAATTGATGATGATGAAAATCTGTATAAACTTAAATCGACAGGTTATCGACATTTCTAGTTATTTATACAAGGCATTCGGAGTGGTTATGTTGGTTTAATCATCTCTTCAGGGCGAACGATCTCATCAAACTCTTCTTCAGTTACGAAACCTAATCCGACTGCCTCTTCCTTAAGCGTTGTTCCTTTTTTATGTGCTGTTTTAGCGACTGTTGTTGCATTGTCATATCCTATTTTCGGCACCAAAGCCGTTACAAGCATTAACGAGCGTTCCATTAGAGATGTAATGTTTTCTCGATTGGGTTCAATGCCACACACACAATTATCTGCAAAACTGATACAGGCATCTGTGAGTAGCTGGATAGATTGAATCAGGTTGTATGCGAGTACCGGTTTGAAGACATTCAACTCCATATGGCCTTGACTACCAGCAAAACTAATGGTGGTATGGTTGCCCATGATCTGGGAACAGACCATTGTCATCGCTTCACATTGAGTTGGGTTTACTTTCCCAGGCATGATTGAGGAACCTGGTTCATTTTCGGGCAGGCTTAGTTCGCCAAGTCCTGAGCGCGGACCAGATCCCAATAGGCGTATATCATTTGCTATTTTAAAAAGTCCGGCGGCAATAGTACTAAGCATGCCAGACATTTCGACAAACGCGTCATGTGCAGCAAGCGCCTCGAACTTATTTTCTGCGGTTACGAAAGGCAATCCCGTAAATACCTCGACCTCCTTAGCAAAGACCTCAGCGAATCCTTGTTTCGCGTTAAGCCCGGTACCAACAGCCGTGCCTCCTTGAGCTAAAGCTAGCAATCTCGGAAGCGATTGCTTAACGCGTTCCACTCCATAGCATATTTGTGTTACATAACCAGAGAATTCTTGTCCGAGCGTAAGAGGAGTTGCATCCTGTAAATGTGTTCGGCCAATTTTTACAATATCTTGCCACGCATCAACCTTTTTCTGAATATGATCTTGAAGATAACTCAGCGCGGGTAAAAGTTTCGATGATATCTCTTCCGCTGCTGCTATATGCATGGCAGTCGGGAAGGTGTCGTTTGAGGATTGGCTTCGGTTACAGTGATCATTCGGATGAACTGGCGACTTGGTCCCCATTTTCCCACCGAGAATTTCAATCGCTCGGTTCGAGATAACTTCATTCGCATTCATATTACTCTGTGTGCCTGAACCGGTTTGCCATACAACCAAAGGAAAGTGGTCGTCCCACTTTCCTTTGGCAACCTCCTGTGCAGCCAAAACAATTGCATCACTAATCTCGCTATCTAGGTGCCCAAGTTTCATATTGGTTTTAGCAGCTGCTAATTTTACGATACCAAGTGCGCGAATAAGAGGTATCGGCATAGTTTCTCTGCCGATTTTAAAATTTCCTAGCGAGCGCTGAGTTTGGGCACCCCAGTATTTTTCGGCCGGAACCTCGAGGGATCCAAAACTATCCGTTTCCGTGCGTGTTTTTTCCATAATCTAGTTTACTACAGAGATGGGAATCTCTTCTATTTTTGATTTAGCTTTTAAGGCGCTTTTTTGAAAAGATTCAATTTCGTCAAAGTTTAGATATCGGTAAACATCATCTGCGAGCGGATCGAGATCGGTCGCAAATTTCATATATTCATCCATCGTAGGAATCCGTCCTAGTATTGAAGAAACAGCGGCGATTTCGGCAGATGCGAGAAAAACATTTGCGCCATCACCAAGTCTATTTGGGAAATTACGAGTTGAAGTAGAAACAACAGTCGATTTAGCTTTTACACGGGCTTGATTTCCCATACATAGAGAGCAACCTGGCATTTCTGTTCTCGCACCAACCTTATTAAATATATCGTAATATCCTTCTTCTGTAAGCTGATGTTGATCCATTTTAGTGGGTGGTGAAATCCATAAAGTTGTTGGTATAGTTTCTTGTGATTTTTGTAACATTTTTCCTGCAGCTCTGAAATGACCAATATTTGTCATACAAGATCCTATAAATACTTCATCAATTTCTGTTCCTGAAACTTCAGATAAGGTTTTGATATCATCTGGGTCATTTGGGCATGCTAACAATGGTTCTTTTATATCTTTTAGATCAATTTCAAAGATTTTTTTGTATTCAGCATCAGAATCTGGTTCTAATAATACTGGCTTTTTAAGCCAAGCTTCCATTTCACGTGCACGCCGCTCTATAGTTCTTATATCACCATATCCTTCATCTATCATCCATCGTAATAAAGTTATGTTAGATTGGAGGTATTCTATGATTGGTTCTTTGCCTAACCTAATGGTACAACCCCCCGCAGAACGTTCTGCACTTGCGTCGGACAATTCAAAAGCTTGTTCACATTTAAGATTAGGTAAGCCTTCAATCTCCAGAATACGACCAGAAAAAATATTTTTCTTACCTTCTTTTTCAACAGTAAGGTCACCTGTTTGTATTGCTGCATAAGGAATTGCATTAACAAGATCACGTAGGGTAATCCCAGGTTGCATTTCACCTTTAAAACGCACCAAAATTGATTCGGGCATATCAAGCGGCATAACACCTGTTGCAGCAGCAAAAGCAACCAGCCCCGAACCGGCTGGAAAAGAGATGCCGATAGGAAATCGAGTGTGAGAATCTCCACCTGTCCCAACTGTATCAGGTAATAGCATTCGGTTTAACCATGAATGAATAATTCCATCACCCGGCCTTAATGCAACACCACCTCGAGTTTGAATAAAATCAGGTAAAGTATGATGCGTGGTTATATCAATAGGTTTTGGGTAGGCTGCGGTATGACAAAATGATTGCAATACCAGATCACTTGAAAAACCGAGACAAGCCAAATCTTTCAATTCATCACGTGTCATTGGGCCAGTTGTATCTTGCGAACCAACAGTTGTCATTTTAGGCTCACAATATGTTTCCGGACGAATACCATCAACATTACAAGCTCTACCGACAATTTTTTGTGCTAATGTGTAACCCTTACCTGTATCATTTACAGGGATTGGTTTACGAAATAATTCATTCGATTTTAATCCTAATGCTTCTCGCGCACGTCCTGTTAAACCACGGCCAATAATTAACGGAATACGACCACCTGCTTGTACTTCATCGAGTATGACGTCGGTTTTAAGTGAAAAATTACAAAGCTTCTCATCTGTATCTGAATTTTTTATTGCTCCTTCATACGGGTAAATATCAATTGTATCTCCCATATTCATTTTACTTACGTCACATTCAATTGGTAGAGCACCAGCATCTTCCATTGTGTTAAAGAAAATAGGAGCAATTTTTCCACCCAAGCAAAAACCACCATATCGTTTGTTGGGTATAAAAGGTATATCGTTACCCATATGCCAAAGCACGGAATTTGTTGCTGATTTGCGCGAGGAACCTGTTCCAACAACGTCCCCCACATAAGCGAGCGGATATCCTTTTTCTTTAAGTATTTTAATTTGTTGTATTGGCCCAATTTCACCTGATACATCAGGTTTAATACCATCCCGTTCCATTTTTAACATAGCTTGCGCATGTAATGGAATGTCAGGGCGTGACCATGCATCTGGAGCTGGCGATAAATCATCTGTATTAGTTTCTCCCGATACTTTAAAAACAGTAACAGTAATTTTTTCTTGTAATTTTAGTCTAGCAGTAAACCATTCACCATCAGCCCATGATTGCAATATAATTTTTGCATATTTGTTTCCATCATCAGCTTTATCTTTAACATCATAAAAAGAATCAAACATTAGTAATGTGTTCGAAAGTGCCTTTGCAGCACTTTCAGCTAAAATATTATCATCTAGGCATGCTATTAAAGGAGTTATATTATAACCACCAAGCATAGTTCCTAATAATTTTGTAGCTTTCATTTTGTTGATTAAAGGAGATTTAGTTTCTCCTTTTGTAATTGCAGCTAAAAAGCCTGCTTTTATATAAGCAGCCTGATCAACACCAGCTGGAATACGATTAGTAATTAAATCTAAAATAAAATCCTCCTCATTTACTGGAGGGTTTTTTAATAATTTAACAAGCGCAGCTGTTTGTTCTGGATTCAGCGGTTCAGGGATAACCCCTTGATTGGCACGCTCTTTGACATGTTGACGATACTCATCAAGCAAAATATTTCTCCTTCAGAATTTTTTGGTGGTGGGCACTTCTTTCGGTAACCCTTCTTGGAAACCGTCTATTATAATTCAGATTTGAGATTAATTTTAGGTCAATTTCGGTAGTTTTTAATAGACAGAATTGATAATACCACCGCCTAAACATATATTTTTGTCATAAAAAACAATGAATTGTCCTGGTGTAACTGCTCTTTGTGAAGATTCAAATTTAACAATAAATTGATTATTTTCGTTTTTTTCTATGATGCACTTTTGATCAGATTGTCGATAGCGACATTTTGCTTTGCAATTAAATGGTAGTGAAGGCATTTTCTCCGATATCCAATTTATATCAAGCACAGTTAGGTTTTTGTTATGTAAGAGGGGGTGATCATGATCTTGGGCAACAATTAATTCATTTTCATTAATATTTTTTCTTACTACATACCAAGGAGCATCTGCTGCATTTTTTATTCCACCAATTCCTAATCCTTGACGTTGACCAAGCGTGTAAAAGAAAATACCTTCATGTTCTCCAATCGATTTTCCATCAATTGTTTTAATTAATCCTCGTTCCGGTTTTATAAATCTACTGAGAAAATTCCTGAAAGGTTGTTCACCAATAAAACAAATTCCTGTACTATCTTTTTTGTCATGAGTTATTAGCCCCGCATTTTTGGCAAGTTTTCTAACTTTATCTTTACACAGATCTCCAATTGGGAATAAAGTTTTATCTAATTGATTTTGACTTAAGCAACATAGAAAGTAACTTTGGTCTTTATTATCATCGATTGATTTTAATAACTGAATAGAATCTCCTTCTACATTTTTACAGGCATAGTGACCAGTTGCAATTTTTTCTGCACCAAGACTCTCTGCATATTCTAAAAATGCTTTAAATTTTATTTCTTTATTACATAGGACATCTGGGTTTGGTGTTCGACCACTTTTATATTCAGTTAAAAAATTTTTAAATACTTTCTCCCAATAATCTCTGGAAAGATCAACGGTATTAAGCGGAATATTAAGTTTATCACAGACCTGCATTGCATCCTCAACATCATCTTCCCATAGACATTCCCCATCTTCAGTTTGATCGTTCCAGTTTTTCATGAATAAAGCTTCAATATCATAGCCTTTTTCTTTTAGTAGCATTGCTGCAACAGAAGAATCAACACCACCTGATATGCCGACAATTATTTTACTTTTTTCACTATTTTTTGTCATATTAAAAGTAATTTAATAATGTTAATGGATAACTATTCCCTTTCAAATAATCGTTAATACAATTCAATACCATAGGACTACGTATTCTGTCTTGTTGTTCAATTTCTTGTTTGCTCATCCAGACAGTTTGGACGATACCGTTATCTAATTTCCTTTTATTCTGTTTTTTCATGCATATACCAAAGAAACAAAATCGTAAATAAGTAATATCTTTATTACTTGGATTTGGGTAAAGATAAATGCCAGTGAGTGATTCTGGTATAAACTCAAATGCAGTTTCTTCCAGAACTTCTCGTTTTATCGCTTCAATTAGTGTTTCGCCTTTTTCCAGATGTCCTGCTGGTTGATTAAACACAAGCTTTCCCTCGATTTTTTCTTCAACAAGTAGAAATCGATCATCTTCTTCAATAATAGCAGCAACAGTTGTATTTGGTTTCCATTGCATTTTAAATTCCTTGATTGTCAGAGAAGGTATACGGATAATAAGCAACTAGCAGCATATTTTTATTAGGAAACATGATGTCAAAGTACGATATATTTTTTCATAAAATTAGTCTAATAATAAGCTTAGCATTTCTATGGGTAATGTTGTCTGGACATTATACGCCATTACTCTTATCGCTTGGATTATTATCAGTATTAATTGTCGCTATCATAAGCTCACGCATGAATCTTATAATTTTTGATCAACCAATATTGCAGCTTTATTTTATAAAGTTTATACCCTATGGTTTTTGGTTAATTTTTCAAATTATAAAATCGAATATTGATGTTTGTAAGCGAATACTTAATCCTAAACTACCTATAAGCCCTAGATTGGTTACTGTAAGGTCATCACAGCTTAGTAATTTTGCAAAGGTAATTTATGCAAATTCAATTACTTTAACACCAGGAACGATCTCTATTGATTTAGATGGATCTGATATTGAAGTACATAGCCTATCAAAAATAGGAGCTGAAGGACTAAAAGCTGGTGATATGGATAGAAAAATTACTAGTGCTGAAGCAAATCCTTATGTTTGAAATTCCAACCTTCATTATATTATTTGCAATGCTACTTGCTTTAGTTTTAGCAATTATTAGCAAGACAGTCTATGACAAAATACTAGCTGTTAATATATTTGGGACAGTTACTGTTTTATTTATAACTTTATTTGGGTTTTTAACTAAGCGCCCTGATTTTCTCGATATTGCTTTAGTCTATGCGTTGATTAATTTTATTTCAACAATAGCAATTTTAAAGTTTTTTGAATATGGAGACATCAGCAGAAGTTCTACTAAAAATGAACAAGGAGATATTTGATGGACATTATCAACCTTGTTAGTAGCTTATTTATTACGATAGGCGCCCTTTCGATTATAGTAGGATTACTCGGGGTATATCGTATGCCAGATTTTTATACAAGATTACATGCTGCCAGTATAATTGATACGCTAGGCACGATGTTAATCTTATTTGGGTTAATATTGTATTATGGTTTGAACATAGTCAGCCTAAAATTATTATTGATACTAATATTTATTCTGATTACAACACCTACAGCTGCTCATGCGTTAGCAAAATCTGCATTGCATGGAAATTTAAAACCAATTTTAAAAGACGATTAAGTATGATTGTTTTATATATAAATGTAATTATATTATGCTTGTTAGTAATTACCGCAATTGCAATTAATCAACAAGATAATCTTTTTGCAACCACAATGTTAACAGGAATATTTAGTTTATTATCCGCTTCTCTTTTTGTTTGTCTTGATGCTGTAGATGTGGCCTTTACAGAAGCAGCAGTTGGCGCGGGTATTGCGTTAATTTTATTTTTAGGTGCTTTATCGTTAATAAAATATAAAGAAAAAAATAAAAATGAAATTTCTTTTTTAGGGTTTTTGATTGTTATACTGACGGGAAGCTTATTAATTTATGGTCTTCAAGATATTCCAGCCTTTGGTTCGCCAGAGAATCCAGTACAAACCTATTTAGCCGATAGATATATAGTTGGTTCTGAAAAAGAAATTGGGATACCTAATTTAGTCACATCTGTTCTGGCGAGCTATCGAGGTTACGATACATTGGGAGAAGTTACAGTTATTTTTACTGCATGCATTGGTGTTTTAATGCTTCTAGGAAGAAGTAGGGGTGATTATAAAGGTATAGTTAGTAGGGAGAAATCTTAGTGGAACATCATTTAGTACTGAATGTTGTTGCTAGGATACTTATTCCTTTGATTATGTTGTTTGCGCTCTATGTTCAATTTCATGGTGATTATGGCCCAGGAGGAGGGTTTCAGGCAGGCGTTATTTTTGCGGCAAGTTTTATTTTATACGGAATTATTTACGGGATTGAAAGACTTCGTAAGGTTGTTCATCCTAGTTTTATTAGAAGCCTCGCAGCCCTTGGTGTATTAGTTTATGTTAGCGTTGGGATTATTAGTATTTTAAATGGTGGTGAATTTCTTAATTATAATTTACTTTCTGAAGATCCTAGGACTGGGCAGCATATCGGTATTATTTTTATCGAATTAGGTGTTGGGATGACAGTTGCATCAACAATGATTTTATTGTTTTATGCATTTGCTAGGCCATAACTTAAATTATTTATTCGTATTTATTTTCTCAATATCTGGGTTTTCCCAGCTACCTTTGATGCTGTATTGCTGAGTTAAGATCTTATCGATATTTTCTGGAATAGACTCAAATAGCTCTCCTGCAAAAAATAATACTGCACCAACACCAACACCAACAGGACCAAATAACGCACTTGCTAAGGGTAGGCTATCAGACACTTTGGGAATTACAGTTGCAATTTGATCATAGTCTTCTGCCACCAACCCGGTGCGCCCGCTGATCATAATATCTCCAGATGGGCCTACCATTTGTAAATTATTGGTATAAGCTTGACCTCCTTCTAGATTAAAATTTCCTTTGATTGTATCGAAGGCAAATCCTTCGTTAAAAAGGTCAGCGAAATCAAGTGACAGTCTTCTTGGTAACGCCTGAATACTGAGTAATCCGAATAATCTGCCAGCTTTTGGTTCAATATCAAGAAATTGACCTTTTTCTATATTCATATTTATTTGACCATTTAGATTCTCCATCGCAAAATTCAATGGTGAATCATCCCAATTTATATTGAATTCAAGTAATGTCTTAGCATCTTTTATATTAGTAGCAGTATAATTAAATGTATCAAACATTTTCTTTATTGAATCAGACTCTAATTTGACATAGAACTCAGATTTATCTATTTCATCAATACTTGACCAAAATCCATTGGCATTAATATTAACCCCAGGCTTTTTAAAACTTAATTTATCAATATTAATTATATTATCTGAGTTAGTCGTTTTTAAGTTTAAATGTCCTAATTCATTATTTTTATATATAAAGTTATTTATACTAATCTCNAGCTCAGGCATATTNTGNATTTTATAGGCAGTTAAATTTTCAGTATTTTGATTTTCNCTTAAAGAAANNGTTTCAAAATTTAGATATAGATAGTCATTTTTATCAATAGATTTTTTNTTATACCTTGCTTCNCCTTTTATNTTTTCACTATCAAATACAATATTCCAATCNTTATTACTATTAGAACTAGNAAAATNGATATTAACATTATTAAAATTTTTATTNATTATTTCTAGATTCNTTACNTTNATTTTTCCTAAGAAAGTTTTATCCTGATTTNNTTNATTATTAGTTTTTGATGTATTTATCAAATTAGCCCAGTCAGTAAAAATTAGACTGTTCATGCTNCCTTGAATGGATATGCTATTATCAGTTTTATTTTCAGGATGTTTTTTTTCTAAACCGATATTTATATTTTTAACAAAGAAATCTTTTGTATTATCAATAAATATATCAGTAAATATTTCATTATTATAATATATACTAACTTTATCTATTAATAAGTTACTAATATTAGTTTCAATTATTAAGGGACGTAATTCATTTTTCTCTTTTCCTAGGGGAGGGGGTAAGTTAATCCCAATACCATATAAATCTGATTTAAATTCAATTTTTTTGTCATCTATTTGAGAATTGTTCTCCGATTCACTAAGGGAAAAAGTCCATTCGCTTTCGCCGTAAAGATAGGTTCTTATATTTTCTATATTATTATAAAGATTAGGAAATAAACCTGTCACTTGATCAATTATAAATTTTTTATTAGCAACACCAGAGATCTCAAATGGTAAAAAATCTAAATTTTTATAATTAGTAGTTGGTATTGTTAGTTTTATAGGATTCCCGATATAAATTGCATCAATATCATTTGCCCATATTTCATTTACACTAAAATTTATATCACCATTTACATTTTCAAGCGCAACACCTGGCAAACCTGACTCGATTGATGAATTATTTAATGAAACCTTACCATTAAATTTTGTTTTCTCAAGGCCAAGCGGAATATCTAAATTAAGATTAATATCAATATTACCTATTATATTATTTGTATATTTGATAAGAGCTGGGTTTTCATTTAATGGGCTTTGAGTGATGAAATTTTTTAGATCATTCATATGACTATATATTTGAGTATTAACAATAACATTATGACTGTTTCCACTGATGTGTTTAATTTTCGCAGTTGTATTGCTAATTTCTGCATTAAATATATACCCAGAACTGATATTGGCTAATAGATCATCATTTTCAATAATTATTTCAGCAGTGAGATTATCAATTGGGGGCCAATTTTTGTTATAATCAAGGTTTACATCACTCACATTAAAAATTGCTTTAAAATTACTTTTTGAATTATTAAGTAGAAAATCTTTAGCATAACCTTGATAAGTCATATCAGCAGATAAAATTTTTCCTCCAAGCAAAGAATTATTAAGCCATTTATACAATTCTGGATTAGTTTTATCGGGTATAAGTGTTGAAAAATATTCAATATTTGATTCATCTAAAGTTAAATTTAAATCAATATGAGGAGAGTTCTCGTTAATCAGAATATTTCCATTTGAAGTAAGCGATATACCATCAAAAATTATTTTAAGATTATTAATTAGTAATTTATCATAATTTAATTCAAGTTCTCCAGTTAACTTAGAGAAAATTTTCTCATCAGTGTAGAGCTTGTCAAATTTGACTTTTGTAAAGTCACTATCTATGTTTACATTGATAGAGTTATTATTAGCGGCCAATACTCCTTTTAAACCACTAATAGAGCTAGATTGATCGCGAGAAATAATACTTAATTTATCAAAATTTGCATTAAGCTTTTTTATTTTTATAGATTCTTCATTGATATGATCAATTTTAATATTTAGATTATTTATGTCACCTGAAATAGATTCTAAATCTAACTTATGAAATATATTATTGGGTAGAATGTTAGTTGTTATAATAAAAGGTAAAATATCTTCTAATCTTAAAAAAGTAAGATATCCCTTATATAGATAGTTATCATTTGAAGAGTCTTTAATAAATTCAAATTGATAATTAGACGCAGGCCACTCACCATTTTTAGTTTCTAAATTGTGTAAAATTAAATTTAATGTCCAATCTTTATTTAATTTTCGACTTCCATTTAGATTAAAATTAATATTTTTTACTAATAAAAGAGATTCTTCAGTAATTGATGAAAAGTTTGAATATTCCAATACTCCATTAAAATTTATAAGCTTTGCATTTTCCCATTTAGTTGATATTTTTGCATTTGATAGACCGCCAGCACTAAAAATATATAATTTATTAGTAAGTCTCGTGGGGTCAATATTAATTAATTCCAAATCAATATCACCCTGCCACGTTGATGTTAATATATCTCCAGTTATATTTGCATTTATTTTAAATAATTGTTTTTCTTGTTGTGATAGAGCTGTATTTAATTCAATTCGAGTATTTTTTTCATCTTTTTTTAGTTCAAGGGAAATATTATTAAACTCCTTTCTTCCAATATTAATATTCTCATCATTCCAAACTAAATTTACGTTCTTGAGTATCAGGTATTTTTGAGTAAATAACCATTCCGTTAGACCAGGTTGATTATTCACATTAGTGTTTAGTGAATTATCATTTTTTATTGAGATTGCTCCATCCTTATTTCGATAAACATTGAGATTTAATCCTGAAATTTGTATATAGGATGGAGTAACTACACCTTTTGAAATAGATTCAACAAGATTAATTCCA
>PCCF01000033.1 GCA_002731945.1 Rhodobiaceae bacterium
AATCTCTTTTAATAATGCAAATTGTTCTGTAGCTTTTGCTATGCCTTCTGTGTCTGTTGGTGGATCTTCCATTAAATAATATTGACCTATTACATGTCTAGCCATCCTAACCAATAAATCTCTAGTCATATGTTCCTCCGTTAAAAAAAATTAAGTAACAATATAGTTATATTAATAAACTCTTATGTTGCTACTTCTTCCTCCATTCAGGTCCAGAAGTAATTTTTTTTCTTTCTTCCATTTTACCCGCTTTCTTCTATTCGAGCGCCTATAGTAGTTAGACTATGTTTAATTATTTTCCACTCGTTATTTTCTTTCTTCATATGTGTAATATAATATCCCCATACAATACGATAACGGTTAGGAAATTCCTTGTAATAATGTAATGCTTGTAAGTCTGTACGAACTTTTGCAATTTCATTTTCATAACTAATTAATGGGTTGCCAAGCATATGTTGTGTATTACGGTATCTGCTTATAGCCACTTCTACATAATCAACCCAATTATTTGCACCTTTAATTATTACCTCATTTTCATTGAGCAAACCTTTATCATATAATAGTTTCACTTCTACATTCTTAATAAAGATTGATTTGTACAAATCATAATTCTTACTATCTATACCTAGTGCGTATTTATTCATTACTTCAACAATAGCAATTTTATCTCTAACGTTCAGTTCATGCTGCTCTGCGTAGGCATTAGGAAGGGTTATTAGCAAAATCATTATTCCTAACATTATATTTTTCATCATTATTGTTCTCCTGCGATAAAATTATGAATGAAATTAACCTTCGACTCAAACTCTTTCATGAAAAAATTATTAGAAACAAGAATTTAGAGAGACTTATAAAAGGTACAAAAAATTTACAACCAGTATTTAAGAGAATTACCAAACAAAATTTTTGTAATTAAATCTAGAAAAATAGACAATTTTCAAATTATTAGTTATTTTGAGATTAAGGGAGAAAAAATGTGACTACACCTGAAATCTTATTAGATAACGTTGATTTTGGAGAAAATCCTTATTTAAACGACGCACATGAACCATTAAGGAGTGAATTAGATAACCCTCAAATTAAAATTATAGGAGATGTTCCTAAGGACTTTTCTGGAATCTACCTAAGGAATGGCCCTAATCAAAGATTTAAACCGTTAGGAATGTATCATTGGTTCGATGGGGATGGCATGATTCATGCTGCAGAATTTCGCGAAGGCAAGGTATTTTATCGCAATAGATGGATTAGAACTAAGGGGTTAGAATGCGAAATAGAAAAAAACCAATCTATTTGGCCTGGTCTTATGGGTGTTCCAAACAGGAATTTAAAAGATAATTGGGGTTCAGATTTATGGTTAAAAGATAATTCTAACACAGATATTACTATTCATGGCGGAAAAGCTATTTCAACCTTTTATCAATGTGGCGATGCATATATCGTAGACCCAATAAACTTGGAAACAGAGGGAACTTTAAATATTAAATCTTCAGGGGCGAGACAAATGTCAGCGCATTGCATGACGGATGAAAATAATGGTGACTTACTTTTCTTTGATTATTCTACAAAACCACCTTATATGACCTACGGAGTGTTGGATAAGGAATCCAAAGTAATTCATCACACGCAAATAGACTTGCCTGGAGCGAGACTACCTCACTCCATGGCCTTTACTAGAAATTACTCTATACTAATGGACTTACCTATGTTTTGGGACCCACTGCTTCTAGAAAAAGATATCCATAAAGTTACTTTTTATCCAGAGATTCAAAGCAAATTTGGTATTATAAAAAGAATGGCATCGGGAGATACTGTTAAATGGTTTGAAGCAGATCCTTGTTATATTTATCATATAATTAATGCCTGGGAAGAAGGAGATGAAATAGTTCTTGATGTTTGTAGAATGTCGACGCCCGTACCTAAAAGTGATATTAGAAATAAGATGTCCGGACCTTATGGATCCATGTTAGCCTGGTTGAAACTCGATGCAGTATATCACCGTTATAGATTTAATTTAGTTACTGGTAAAACTAAAGAAGAAAGTATGAATGATGTCCTGAGTGAATTTCCTACAATTAATAATAAATTTTTAGGAATTAAATCTCGTTATAGTTATCATGTATCTCTTGCAGATACAGATGTAATTCTTTTCGATGGTTTTTTGAAGATAGATAGTAATACAGAAAATATACAAAAATATAAATTTCCGGACGGGACTTTTGGCAGTGAAATGCAATTCGCTCCAAGAGATAATTCTAAATCAGAAGATGATGGATACTTAATTACTTTTGTAACAAATTTAGTTACTGAAAAAGGTGAGATTCAAGTATTCTCTGCAGAAGATTTGTCACTGGGACCAATATGCAAAATTATCGTTCCACAACAAATACCGCCTGGATTTCACAGTAGCTTTGTTTACTCCGAATATTTATAATTTATTCATTCTTAGTTCCCAACAATGGATTAGAACTTTTGATAATAGTTAATGTCCTGGACAAATCATGACTTTACATTGACTCTTATCATTTTTTAAAAGCTCAAAGGTTTTGGGTAAACTTTCTAAACCTATTTGCTGAGTAATCATTGAAGAAGGATTCATTCTTCCTTGCTCCATCATGTCTAAAGTAAACTGAAAATCATCTTTTAAGTAAGCTATAGAAAATTTTAATGTTAATTCTTTTGTTGAACCCAAAAAAGGAAAAAATGTATCAGGCTTGTCACAGACTCCTATTAATACTATCTCAGAAAATGGAGGAGCAATTTCCATACAATTTTGTATAACATTAGGTGATCCTACACATTCATAAATTATATCTGGTGAACCTCCCGTTTCTTTCCTGTACATATTAATCAACTCTTCTGATGGTGTTTTGCCGTCTATAATATTTGTTGCGCCCATTTTTTCAGCCATTACTTTTCTTTCTTTCGAGACTTCTGTTACTACAATGTGACGAGCACCAAAAAATCTTAACCACTGAATTGTCGATAAACCAATCGGTCCTGCTCCTATTACAAGAACATTATGACCTTGTTTAAATTTCGAAATCCTTACACCATGCAGTCCAACCGCAAGAGGTTCAACTAAAGTGGCAAAATCCCAAGTTACCCCTTTAGGAATTTTTATGCTTTCAGGAAGCCCTATTCGCACATATTCGGCATACCCCCCTTGAATATCTCCCATGCCAGTTGTTTGGGAATTTGAGCAAAAAAATGGATTACCATTAATACAGTATTGGCAGGTACCACATGCAATAAAAGGAAGCGAAACAGCTGGATCACCAATTTTCCAAGAGGATTTCAAGTTTTTACCAATTTCAACAATTTCACCACTAAACTCATGACCTAAAATAGTTCCAGGAGGTGGTTGAAGTGGACCTCCTTCACTTGCATGAAGATCAGTTCCACAAATACCACACTGTTGGACTTTTAGAATTAGTTCATTATTACCACACTTCGGATCTTTATAATCTTCAATTGAAAGAGGTTTTCCGGGCTCGTTAAATACAGCTGCCTTCATTTCATAAGTACCTTAATCCTTTAATTTTAATACAAATTTTCCATAATTTTTTCCTTTATAAAGATCTTCAAAAATTTCTGGAAATTTATCTATATCTCCTTCTACTAAATGAGTTGGCATTTTTAACTTTTCTTCATTTAGCCATTTTGATAAATTTATTCTAGCTTCTTCATATCTATCTTCATAATCAAAAATTACAAACCCTTGTAGACGTGCACGCATAGTTCCTAACCAAATATAATTATTAGGTCCTTTAATTTCATTTTCAGAATACTGAGAAGTAGAACCACAAAGTAAAACAATTCCTTTCATCCCAATAATTTTAAGACTTTCATCCATTACCTGACCGCCGGTATTATCAAAAATTATATCTAACCGTTTATCAGAGACAGAAGATAATTTTTCAAACCAATCCTTATTCTTGTAATTTATTGCATAATCATATCCAAGTTCATCAATTAGCCATTTACACTTTTCATCACTACTCGTTGTTCCAATAACTTTTGAGCCAGCTAATTTTGCAATTTGACCAGCGATACTACCTACTGCCCCTGCAGCCCCAGTAATAAGAACATTCTTATCTGGAGAAGGTTTACAAACATCTAATAAAGAAAAATAAGCTGTTAGTCCTGGTATACCCATACCACTAAGCCAAAATTCTGGATTTGCTAAATTAAGATCGCATTTTTCGATATCTTCTCCAGTACTTACACAATATTTTTGTACACCAAGAGACCCAAGAACGTACTCTCCATCGGAAAATTTAGGATTTTTTGATTCAATTACTTCGCCAACAATACTGCCGCGAATAAGATCATCTTTTTTAACTCTAAATAAAAAATCATCACTATCACGCAAAAGAAGCCTTAAAGCAGCATCAATTCCTACATATTTGGTCTTAATAAGAATGTCATTATCATTTAACGGATCTATTTCTTCAGTAACAACTGAGAAATCATCTTTTTTTGATAAACCCACAGGATAATTTGATAATATAATTTTTTTATTAAAATACTTATTGTTCATTTCTTTCTCCTATTAAATTAGTTCTGTTTCCTCCAGCAATTTAATAAAACTTGTTTACATTAATTAATGAGTTTATCTATTTATTTAATTTGAGGATCTTACGTGCGTTGTCGCTCAAGAAATTTGGCCACACTTTTTCTTTGAGGTCAACCTCTTGCATATCTGTCATTATTCTTTCAAGAGAAAGTCCTATTGGAAAGTAACCTGCATAAATTATCTTGTCAGCACCCCTAGTATTGGCGTAGTCAATAATTGACTTAGGATAGTATTTAGGAGCAAAAGCTGATGTAGAATAATATAGGTTGGGCCACTTAAGCATCAGTTTTACAGCAAGTTCAACCCAGGGCTCACATCCATGACGAGTAACAAAAACAAGATCGGGGAAATCAAACATAACTTTATCAATACGCTCTACATGCTGTGGCCACATAGGAAGTCGTGGACCAGGTATTCCTGCACAAGAAAATATTGGTAAATCAAGTTCAACACATTTGGAATATATAGGATACATAAGTTCATCATCTATAGCGACTTGAGGGTTAAAACCTGCATTGAAAGCACCAAAAGAACACACTCCAAACTCTTCATATTGGCGTACCATATTACGAATACCTTCTTCACCTTTGTTTGGATCAACACTTCCTTGAGATATAAAGCGATCTGAATGATTTTTTAAGGCTTTATGACTAATATCACCCTCTACACCAATTAGACCGATTTCAATATCGTATCGGTCCATCTCATGTAATGTTACTGAGATCGGATCCTTATTACCATATAGTTCCTTGGGTACATTTTTAAACATATACTCAACCGGAAAATCTAAATCTGTAGAATCATCTTTTAATTGAGTGCGTATAAAATCATATTGTGAAAAATCTGCTGCTGGAAAAGCAATCATAGTATCTACTATATTTATGCCCTTAGGTATACCCACTCTTATTCCTCACCGGATTGAGCGTAGCGTGCGTTTTGAAACAGTATTCCAGTCGCATCAATTGGTATTTCTTCGCGAGATAAGGGTATATTTACTTGTTCTGGTGTTGGTCCATGTTTATTAGCTAACAGCCTTAATTTCTCCAAATCAAAATTGTAAAGTTTTGCGGCATTTTCACCAAATAACATTCTTCTTTCATGATCAGGTACATCATAGAAAGTTAATCTTAGAGATTCGAGATTGTATGGAAAAGTACCCTCATAGTGAGGATAGTCATTACCCCATAGAATCTTTTCAGCCCCTATTTTATTAATTCCATCTAATTCCGCTTTACTAGGAAAACTAGCTCCATACCAACAGTTGCGTTCTGCATATGTGCTTGGTAAATCTTTTAAAGCCCACTCACCTTCATAATGCATCTCACCAATAGCACCATATTGTATGCCTAAATGTATTCCATCTAATTGAGCTAACAATGGAGGAACCCACGCACAACCAGATTCTGTCAAAATATACTTCAGTTTACTAAAGCGTTCAAACACGCCACTCATCAATAAATGGCGAAAACCCGCTTGACAATAAAATGTTACTTCCGACATCCACAATGCTTGACCAACTAGACTTTCTCCATAACCAGGTGAGCCTTGTCCTGAATGTTGATTAATCACAAGATTGTGATCTTGGATCGCAGCGAAAACTTTATCCCAAGCTGGATCATATAACGGCAAGAGCCAATCACAATCTGGTGGAATCAATGGTAATAAAACACCCCCTCTTAAACCAGCTTTAGCTATGGATTCAATATCTTTAACAGCTTCATCAAGATTATTAGGCAATATCAAGCCTATGCCCGCTCTACGAACAGGATCCTCGGAGCAAAAATCCGTAAGCCAACGATTATGTGCGCGTATTCCAGCCAAACAAAGTTCATATTCCTCTCTGCTTGGAGGTTGTGATGTTACAATACTTTTTTTAAAGAAAGGAGGTACAGTATTTGGGAAAACCACCTCACCGACTACCCCTTGACTATTTTGGTCTTCTGTACGAATTTCAAGATCCCAATTACGCTTCTTTTTTTTTCCATAATGTTCCTCAGAAGGATTCTTGTAACCACCCCGCCATTCATCAAACATATTAAGGTATTTGGGTTCAAGATATTCACGATACTGAGAATGACTTCCCCCAGCATGAGTATCAGCTGTTATTAGTATGTAAGGTTTGTTACTCATTATATTACCTATTATCCACCTAACAGTGGATTGCTATGATGGTCTGTTTTACTCATGTTTGAAAGTTTTTTGTTACTCTGACTTAAATAAATACATTATATTTATTATTTAAATTATTGTTCTATATAAATAATAATAGTATTTTTATATAAACTAATGACCTACAGACTTACAATCCGTAGGTCGTTAGTCTAATAACTGGTGATTTACTTAAATCAGCCTAAATTATCACTTTATGGCTAAATTGGAATAATTAATATTTCTGTTATAAAAGTTAATACCAAAACAATGATACAAGATATAAAACGTATTAACATAATAGGCACAAGTGGAAGTGGAAAGTCCACTGTGTCACGCCAAATAGCTGAAAAGCTAAATTTACCTTACATAGAATTAGAGAAGCTATGCTGGCAGGATAACTGGACTGAATTAAGTGACGCAGAATTCTTTCCCAAAGTACAAAAGGCCGTATCCTCTGATGGTTGGGTTTTGGACGGAACCTATTCTAGAACGCGTCACATCAAATGGAAGCGAGTTCAGATGGTGGTATATCTAGATTTACCTTTACACCTTGTTCTTTACCGAGTTCTACGTAGAACTTTATTATATATCTTTAAAGGTCAGCTTTTGTGGGCTGGAAACAAAGAAACTTTTCGGAGAGCTTTTTTTTCTTATGATTCTATAATCTTATGGTCACTTAAAACTTTTTTTAGAAATCGTAAGGATTACTTAATTGTATCCAAAAGTTCTACCTTCTCACATATTAAGTTTGTCAGACTTTGTTCCAAAAAAGAAGTAGAGAACTTTGTTGCACAACCCAATGATACTTTTAATCAATAAAGGTAAAGATATAAATAGGTGGTGATCCCGGCAAGATTCGAACTTGCGACCTACGGATTAGAAATCCGTTGCTCTATCCAGCTGAGCTACGGGACCACTACGTTACACTACTGCTAAAATCCGTGAGTAGTATAGGTTTAACCCGTCTTAACGTGATTTTGTAAAAAAAGATATTAAAAGCCCGGCAAAAAAACCGGGCTTTATCAGAAATAAATATAATCAGCTATCTACGATCACGCAATTGATCAATATTGAAGATAGCGTTCGTCATAGTGTCTAATTTTTCCCATGCAGAGTCTACCGTAATAACAGTTGCTCGTTTGTCTCTATCATTAGCAATTACAGCGGATCTCCACATAAACCTACCTGTTGTTGGTTCCCAATCACGTGTATCATCCCAGACACGCCATATTTCGCCATTTCTATCAAACATTTCCAAGTATTGTGCATAATAAGTCTCTTTATCCACATGAACGCGTTTTACAGAATATTGGTAAGTTTCTGTAAGATCGGTAATTTCATAGACCCAAACTGGGCGCAGTTCCATGTCAACAATCCCTGACAAGTTACAGGCATCCTCAGCAATACGGTATGGATCATAAACATTTCCAACTTCAGGAGAGTGAAGAATTGAGGCCTCCTTAATTAATGTATACTTAAACTTACGTCGATCCGTTTTAAACCAATTTGAGCGCCATTCATCCCAAGTGAGTTCAAGTCCTGGAGCAATAGGGTCTTGACCATTTGTTCCCGTGAGCTGTCGCGTACGTTTAAGCGATGGGATGTAAAGCTTGAAATCATCATCTCTATCGGCATCAGCAAACCGAAGTCTTACTCCCGCCAAACCACGAACGTCCCGTGGAGATTTGATTAACAATGCACCTGCTTCTGTTATGCCTTCGAAGCCTTCGACATTCCCCAAAGGTGGTGCACTCACGCGTCCTGCCATACGACGCCAAAAAATATTCGCTTTATATATTCGTTCGAGTACATTTGTACCACTACACGCTGCCATGTCTATTGTATCAAAGAACAAATCATCACTGCCAACGCCATGAGCATTAAAAAGCCAGTTGAGTTCTTCACCGTTTTGTGGATTGGTAAATGGCAGGCCAGCTTCGCTTAAAAATCCATGCTCGCCATTCTTGTCACGTAGTTCTCCCTTTTCGTTAATTGTAAAAGGATCTGGTCCAAGCGTTTTAGTTGCGTCCAATCGTCCCCTTTGCATGTAATAATGCGTAGTTGGAACAACACGAATACCTTTGATCGGCAACCAATCAGAAGTTAAACGATCGATCCAAAACTGTGATAAGTAGTCTTTTACCCAAGGTAATGAATCAATATTTTCTTTCGTGATGATGAAACCAGGTTTCAACTCAGCAGGGTGTGATTCTTTCGCTAATAAAGACGATGCGGTATATCCACGGAAATCTTCCCAATCCCTAGCAAGCGCCCTTACTTCTGCATTGTCGATTGCAGCAACCCAGGCAGCATGCTCAGGCAGTCCAGTTTCAGCTGCGAAAGATTTCCAGTTATCAATCCATTCATCGCCAGCCTTTGCATTAAAGGTTGTCAAACCTAAAACCGTTATAGTTAAGCAAATTAACAATTTTTTTATTTTAGAAAATTTCATCTGTATTCTCCTTTAGATTTAGGTGCCGGGCTATAACGCCCGGCATAGGGGGTTAAAATTGATAGGTAATTGAAAATTCGACATAGTCTGATTGCTTGTACAAAGCGAGTAGTCCACCTTCTTCTCTACCGGAAAATGTTCCTATCTCAATTCTTGGAATCACTTTGTTACCCAAAGTCGAGAAAGTTACTCTTTGTCGATAAGCAAATCCACCTTTGCTGAGATCCCAAACGGCTAGTCCGTCAAGGGTTATAATATCGTTCAACAATCCGAATGAATAAGTTTGTGTAAAATATTGTTGGTTTTCCTCAACATCTAGAAATGCATACGGTGCTTGAAACATTAAATTTTCATGATCCTTAGTATGAATATTAAAAAATTGCGAGGTCACGAAAATTGAACTTTGTTGATTTTTCCAACCAGGTAACCATAAATTGTAATCTAACCCAATTAGGGTGGATATTTGATCACGGTAGGTGATTGTATCAGCTTTAGTTCCAATCAGCGCTGGGGTACCGACCGCTACTAGTCCTGGTATAAAAGGATCTTTTATAACCTGACGATTAAACGCTTTGTCAATTTCATAGGTTACCTCTAACCGTAGTACCGGTGACACTTTTTTTGGTCCAAATTTCAACTCACTCATATCTCGAGTAAACGAAAAGCCAACTGTTTTTTGGCGCTGTGTATAATCTAAATCAAAATCCGCAGTCACGGAGCAAGGAAGTCCGCCAGCGCCGGGGTTTAGAATATCTAAACAGCCAAATGGAATTAATGGAAAATCACCTGGTGCAGCTGTTCCACCTGCGAGAGATTGTATGAAATCAACATACATACCTGGTGCATGTATGGCACCGATGGTCATTGGGAGACCTAGCGGTACATTCGCAACTGAAGCTGCCGGATCGTTAATAAATGACCCGATGTGAAGAGTCGAACCCGTGAGTTCGACAACTGGTAAGTCTTGATATCCGTAGAACACATTCAGTGTTGCTTCACCGCCAAAAGCATCAAATTTCAAACGAGCAGCTATTTCTTCATTATCCCATTCTTTCAATTCACGGTTTGTGGTGCGAGCACCGAGCAAAGGCATCCCAAATCCAGATTGACCCTCAATAAGTCGCGGGAAAGGGAATCCAAAACCACCGCCTGACTTTTTACTATTTGGTGTCGGGTTGTTGATCACGAATTCTGAATGGCGAACTTCGGGTATATAAATGATCTCTAGTGAGAGATTATTTGATAATTCAGCGGTAACGGCTATTGTCCAAGCTGGTATTCTGATTTCATCCGTATCAGCCAAAAGAGTCCTTTGACGTAGATCTTGGGCATTGAGAATGTCTAACAACCTAAGGCCATCTGCCTGTCCCCACCCTCGTTGAAATTTTCCGAGTTTCACAGAAAACGAACCCTCGTCGTTCGTAAACCTTATTGATAATTCACGAATCATTTCATCATCAAAATCATCTAAAAGTTCAAGCTCCTTACCTGATGCTCCGAAAGCGTCTGGTAATACAAGTGATCCATCACTTGAAGTCGACATATTAAACCGATCCAGAAAAGCACTCTGAGGAGATGTAAAGTTTGGAAACGCCGGCGCTCTAAATTCACCATTATCCAAATCGTAAAACCTATCCCCTCTCAGCCAGATATCACCAATTACAGTTATGTTATCATTGGGAGACCACTCGGCCTGCAATTCTACGACGTACTGTGAAGGTCCCCATCCGACAGACGAGTCATTAAGCCTGTCAAAATAGATACCTGTACCTGCCTTTATGCGCCCTCCAACCCAAAAATCTTCCGCATTGGTCGGAATTACGACAAACAATGCAGCCAAAGAGACCGAAGCTACGCTAATAAACTTTATAAACCTACTAGTGGTTTGAATGGAGAGTTTTGAAGTTGTATAATTCATTTGAATTTCCTCTTTCTTGTTAATTTTATAATCAATAATTTCTGATCAATCTTTATAGAATTCGAGACGGTCAATTTGTGTCTCCTATTTTAGAAGATTGTTCACGGGTATTGCTATTTCTTTCTTTCTTGGCGGGTTGTGGATACAGACCTAGAGTGGAAACAATGGCGGGATCATGTGAAAGATGTTCATCTAATCTGGAATTCCAGATTTTTACCATACGATAGAAAGGAACATCAGGATAAAGATGATGCACAAGGTGATAGTTTTGATATCCCATCAGCGGTGAAAGTAACCATTCCATACCCACACGATTGCTAGTGGATCTATAAACATCTTCCTGTTCAGATACCTCATTTGGTAGATGAGGTAGGTAGACAAAAACAAACGAAAGAAGAAAGAAAGAAATGCGTTGTGGAATTATCCATAACATGAGTAATTCTATTAAGTAGCCATTAATGATTAACAAGGTCCACATAACTATTGTTAAAAGAAGCATTATAATAATGTTTTGTTTTTCTGATTTTGGGCGCGTTTTCCAATACCCTAAATACTTCCAGCCGTATATATAATCTAAAAAAGCCCATTTAATAGGACGAAGCCAGGCCGGTCCGCTTTGTATAATATGATCGGCCTCATCTCCGGGACCATTCGCATTGCGGTGATGGCGAAAATGGATAAAACGCATTAACTCAAATGCTACAAATGTAGAATAGTAGAAAAAAGAGATACGCCCAACCGAAGTATTAAGTGCTTTACTTTGTCCAACAGAAGAATGAATAGCGTCATGCATGGGTGAAAACAAAAAATATCCAGTCGTTCCAGTTATAAAGCATGCCGTTAAATAAGATATATGCCCGTTAAGTGCTGCCCAAGTTGATCCAAGGATAAATCCAATACATAGAACAAATAAAATAATAGTGGGACATGCAAGTTTAGGTTGTTGACGAAGGGAGTCAAAAATATCTTTATTGTTAATTAAATCATCACTGTGAACCATATCTTTATCCTTCTATTAAGAAATCTTCGTATTTAGTTCGTAAAGGTTTTTTATCTATTTTTCCGGTTGCAGTCAGTGGCATTTCATCGATAAATACAACATCATCAGGTAGTTGCCATTTCGCGTGCTCACTACTAATGATATCTAATATGCTGGACTTACTTGGGTCACAACCCTCTTTCTTGACTACAATTAATAAAGGTCTTTCCTCCCACTTCATATGCTTAACACCAAGGCAGGCAGCAATTTGCACTTCAGGATGTCCAACAGCTGTATTTTCAATATCAACCGAGGAAATCCATTCACCGCCAGATTTGATAATATCCTTGGTACGATCAGTAATTTGCATAAATCCGTATTTATCAATAGTTGACACATCCCCTGTATCGAACCAGCCATCTTTATCAAGAGCACTTTCTTTCGCCTTATAATAACGTTCTATAACCCTAGGGCCTCGCACCATCAATTTGCCGAATGCTACGCCATCATGCGGAAGAGAATTGCCTTCGTTATCCACGATTTTCATCTCCATTCCAAAAGGTGGGCGCCCTTGCTTGCACCGTACTTTCATTCGCTCCTCAAAACTTAACTCATCCATAAAAGGTAAATGACAATTGAACGTGCCAACAACTGTCTCGGTCATTCCCCATCCGTGATTCACATCCACATTATATCTAACCTCAAAACCCTCGATCATCGATTGAGGAACTGCAGAGCCTCCAATATAGATTTCATTCATGCTGGGAATTTGCAGATTGTTAGAATCCAAATGGTCGATTAAGATGGTCATAACAGTTGGAACAGCGCAAGTTTTGTTGCATTTCTCAACCTTAATAAAGTCATAAAGACTTTTACCGTCCATAAACGGTCCTGGTAGAACCAACTTGCCGCCCACCATTGGAACACTGAGGGGCAGTCCCCAACCATTGGCGTGGAACATCGGAACAATCAACAGAAAGGAGTCTTTGGCACTAAGATCAAATACATCTCCATGGGCAGATATCATTGAATGATTAAGGTTAAATTCATGCGAATAAAGTACGCCCTTAGGGTTACCTGTTGTACCAGATGTGTAGCACAAAGATGATGCAGTATCCTCATCGAGCAAAGGCCAAACAAAATCACTGGTTTCTGCCTCTAATAATTCCTCATAGCAATAAACCGGTATCCCAATTTTGAGCATATCATCTGTCATATTTTCTTTATCCGTCATCACAACTAGGCCTTCGAGCGTTGGCAACTTGTCAAGAACATTGGCAATTACGGAGATGAAACTGGTGTCGACAAAAATAAAACGGTTTTGGGCGTGATTAACGATATACTCGATTTGGTCAGGAAAAAGACGGGGATTCAATGTATGGCAGATTGCGCCAATGCCACTCAGTCCATACCAGCATTCCAAATGGCGCCAGGTATTCCATGCCATTGTGCCAATGCGGTCCCCAGAGTTTACACCCAGACGTTGTAAAGCGTTGGCGAGTTGTGAAGTTCGATCGTAGAGTTTTGCGTATCCAATACGATGCACCCCACCCTCAACTGAATTTGTGACTACCTCTACATCACCATACCATGTTGCAGCATGCTGTAAGATGTCAATCACATTAAACTGCTTTTTTTGCATTAACCCTGGAATCATAGATACTACTGTTAACCTTAATTTTTACTACTCGATATGTTAATCACTCTATCTTTTATTATATGTTTATGCAATAGTTATTATATGTTTATGTAACTATTATTATATAATTACACAATAATTTATTTTATAATTACTTTATAATATTAAGTTGAATTTAATGAAATCATATTTCTATAATTTTCTGTTTTTACTTTTTTTATGTTTAGTCATTACAATTCCTTTAATGGCTTGGATGTCTAATGAGGATCAAAGTCAATCAAAACCTGAGTCAAGGGTATCTCAGTCGAATATTACTAATTATGAAGATGATCGCATTCGTTTTGTTCCTGACAATTTTTTTAGTGTCGATTTTGTTGGCAAGTCATATGGATGGGTAGCTGGGTATTACGGTACTATTTTAAGAACAATAGATGGAGGAGAAAAATGGACTCATATTTCTCTACCTAACACCGACCTAATTCGACGCATTCAATTCTTAGACAAAAATTATGGGTGGTTGGTAACACATCGTGGTCGAATTATGAGTAGCGAGGATGGTGGTATTACTTGGAAGACTCGTTACTCAGCAGATAACCAGATAAATTTACGAAATATTAAATTTCTAGATAACAGTATAGGTTGGGCTGTTGGGCATGAAGGAACTATTCTCCATACTAATGACGGTGGTGAAACTTGGACTAATCAATTCTTGAATAATTTTACAGGTCGTGACTTGCCCCGATTAAATGGTTTGACTATTTTGAGTGAGAGCAAAGCCATGTTAGCTGGAGAATTTGGCGTAATTGCTGAAACTGTCGACGCCGGTAAAACTTGGACGATTATCTCGTCCCCTGACATCAAAGCTACTTTCACTGAGATTGAACAAGTTGGTAATTCTATACTTGCTGTCGGGCTTAACGGTATTGTAGCACAAGTTAATTCCGACAAAATTGATATGTCCGCCCTTCCTGAGGATGGTGAACCAGTGCGTGTCGAACTCTTAAATTCAGACGTAAATAAGCATTTCTTCGATATTGTAAGTAATAAGAATGGCGAGGGTATTGTGGTAGGTCTTGCAAATATTCTTACGATTAAAAATGGGAGAGAATTAAATAAAATTGAAATCAACTTCCCGGATCGTGATTATCTTTATTTCATGGGTGCAACACCTATTTCGGAATCAAAATATGTATTGGTAGGGGCTGGTGGATTGGCTGTTACCTTTGATACAACATCCGCAGAAATTATTGGGTTAGTCAAATGGTAACTCTAAGAATTGGTATATTTGATAACGCTTTCAATAACCATACTTATGTTAATAGGTTTTGGTATGGTTAAGGCAATTGTAAATTTGGTCATTCAATATCGTGTGATTATACTAATTCTTGCTACCGTTATTACATCAATAGCCGGTTATTTTGCCATCACAGGATTAACACTACGCGTATCGTTAAATGAGATGCTGCCTTCGAAGCATGAAAATGTGAAATTGTATAAAGAATTCAGTGATAAATTCGGTGGCGTAAACACTGTTCTCGTAATGGTAGAAAATAAAAACGGTACAGTTTACGACAAAGAGTTTTTGGAAAAATATAAAAAGATTTCAGATTCTTTTTACTTTCATGATGCAAATCGAAAAGCGCTATTTGAAGCTGTTAATCTAAGGAAAACCCGTGCCGTTTCTGGTGCACAAGGCCAAATTGTAGTGAATCCAATAATGTGGCCAAATCTTCCTAAAAATGACACCGAAATGGAGAAATTCAAATTGCTGATACACGGACAATTCAGCGGGTATTTAATTTCACTGGATGAAAAGTCCTTGATGATTGTTTCAGAGTTCAAGGAGGATGTAGATACAGCCGCGTTAGTGGATTTTGTCGAAAACATACGCGCCGAATATGAAGACGGTACCATAAAATTATCTATCGTTGGTCGACCTATCTTACTGGGTGAAGTGAAAAATGAACTACCAAAAATGATCTTAATTTTCGCAGTTTCAGTATTAGTTATCTCGATTATTCTTTATTTGT
>PCCF01000034.1 GCA_002731945.1 Rhodobiaceae bacterium
AAAACCCTTCTGGAAAACTTCCATTCTCCGTCTTCTTTAATACACTCATCATCATACTGCCCGCACGGGTGTATCTCTGTTCCATCAGGCAAGACAGCTGTCTCAATTGTGTAGCTTCTCATAGTGGCTTTATCGCCATTAATTTCTATGTGTGCGGGTTGTGCCATCATATGCACGAAAGGATAACCTTTCATTGCTTCCACCCAGATATTTACGATATTTTCTTTTCCTTCATTTTTGATCTCCAAATGTGGTATTTCCCAGAAAGATTCCTCTGCCCATGAACTTCCCCATCTTTCGGCATCTCTTTGATTAACACCATCGCAATACCTATCAAGTAATTCCCGGATTGCTAACCTATCAGCGACTTGACCTAAATCTGTCATTTTCTTTTATCCTTTGTATAAATGTGATGTCTTACAATTATGAAGTAAATCTTAAACTGAAACAAGAAAGAAAAATGTTAATGGTGTTTTGCTCTTCAAATTTTCTAAGCGGTCATTATTATATATCATCCACTCGTGGCTTTATTGAGGACTGCTAAGTATGAGCCTTCAACACACATTTTTTCTAAATATCCATTCTTCACTAGCATGTCATGTACCATAGGTAGGTTGTACCAAGGGCAATTTGTAAATAGATGATGTTCTAAATGGTAATTTACATTATGGGGAACCATAAAGAATTTTATTAATCCCGAAGCTTTTGTCGTTCTAGTATTATCAAGATCGGATAGACCAGGCGTTACAGCATGTTCTGCAATATTTCTTATACGTATTATCAGGCTGTAATACGTAAAAGAAGGTAACCACCAAAGTAAGAAAAACAAAGACCAGTGAAATAATGTACTTATAACAGCTAAAATAATAAGATTAGTTATTGTGAAACCTGATATTTTTTTCCATATCTTTTCTTGCTTTGTTTCATTTTCATCACCTCTTGAGGAAAAAATTGAAATTAATGATCCTCTATAACGCCTTAAACCAGTGATTCCCAACAGGTCTCTAACAACTTTACGAAAAAAACTAATTTTTTTAATGGGAAATGGAGCACTCAAAACTTTGTCTGGATCTTTTGATGTTTCTGTAAAACGATGATGCTTAAGATGATAAGGTCGATATTGCCTATTATCTTGAAATAATGGGAACGAACAAAACCATTGTGTTATAAAATCATTTATTTTGGGATTTTTAAATAAGAGATTGTGCGCGCCTTCATGAGCTAAAACAGCTAAAGCAAACTGCCTACACCCAATAACAATAATAGCTAAAATAAAAGTCAAAAAAGAAGGAAAATAATAAAACAATGAAATAGCTACAAGAATCTGAACCCAATTGGACAGAATTGAAAAAATGTTTATCCAATCTTTCTTTTCTTTAATTTTTCTCAGTTGTTCTGCAGTAACCAACTCAGAAGGATTGACACTATACATTCTAACTCCTGTTTAAATCCATCTTCTTACTTTCTTTATATACGAAAGATATTCTTCCCCAAAAGTCTCTTTCAATAATTCTTCTTCTTTCATCACAAATTTATTACGAATCAAAAGAAAAAATCCGATAATTACTGCTATGTTATAGAAATTATTTAAGATTACACATAACCCTATTAAAAAGATTGTCATTCCAGTGTACATTGGATTTCTCGAAAATCTAAAAATCCCTTTTTTTACTAAGAAAGATGATTCAGTAAGCGGAATTATACTTGTATTAGCTTTCATAAATTGATTTGCTGCAATTACATTGCATGTTAGTCCACTGACTATTAATACCCACCCCGTTGACATAAGAAAGATATTCTTTGGATTACTGGGAGAAAATATATACCATATGGCTAACATTGAAATAACGCTAATCAATAGAAAATGCGGTGGATATAACTTCAATTTTTTTTCCTATAATGTAAATCTGATTAATGATACCTGATTATTTTAAAGTTAAAAAAACAGCGAAAATAACTAAAAACTCTCAGATTTGTAAAAAGATTCAAAATGTTTATCTCTCTCTTCTTTTAACATTCCGATTGTCTCCTCCATAAATCTGTTTCTGTCCTCCATTGATTTAAAGACCCAAATGCACACGGTATCCTTACTGTGATAAATTGCCTTTAATTCGTCGTCAATGTCGCATACCTCTTGAGGTATCTCAGCTTTAATACAAATCATATTAATTATTAATTATAGTTATTTTCAAGAAAAATACTGCACAATTATATAAAAAATCTTAAAATATTGTTAGAATCATTCCGATATGCGAAGAGGTAAGAAAATAAATGAAATTTTTTTTTAAAAACTCTATTGTAATATTAGCTTTTGTTATTTCTTTCTCACCTTACTCTTGGTCACAGTCACCAGAATCTATTATTGATGAGGTTGAAAAGCTTTATCAAGGTAATTCAAGTAGAGTAAAGATAACAATGAAGATTGTTACAGAAGATTATGAAAGATCTCTCTCTTTAGAAGGCATAACTGTCGGTGATGATCTTGCGAATTTTCGAATTCTATCACCAAAGAAAGATCGTGGTGTAGCAACTTTGATGAGATTTAAAGAAATGTGGAATTTTCTTCCAAAAATTGATCGCGTTATAAAAGTCCCACCTTCCATGATGATGAGTTCGTGGATGGGTAGTGATTTCACAAATGATGACCTTGTAAAACAAACTCATCTTTCAGAAGAGTATGATCTTACTCTATCTGAGAAAGAAGACAGTTACATAATAACTTTAATTCCTAGGGTTTCGACAGTTACTGTTTGGGGGAAAATTCAATATCATATATTGAAAGAGCCTTTAATGCCGACTAAGCAAATATTTTATGATGAAAAAGGAGTTGCTATTCGTCAGTTGGATTTTATGGATCCTAAAATTTTTGATGGGAAATTATTACCCTCTAGGCTTGTTATGGTTCCGCTAAATAAAGAGGATCATAAAACTATCATAATCTATGATTCAATTTCTTTTGATCCTGATGATATTTCTGAAGACATGTTTACCCTCAGATATCTTAAAAGGAGATTTTAGTGCTTTTACTACGCATGGCTTTTAGGAATCTTTTTCGTCAATACAGAAGAACAATACTTACAGCATTATCAATTGGTGGAGGCTATATCGTTTTTGTTTTAAGTGTCTCCCTTGTTGAGGGTAGTTACGGCAATGTTATCGATATATTCACAAAAGATAGTGTAGGGCATATACAAATACATCGTAAAAGTTATAGAGAAAAACCTAAGACATATTTAACGATAGATAATAGAAAAGAATTAGAAGAGTTATTTCATAAAGAATCTAAAATTATTAGCTTTGCGCCAAGAGTTCTATCCATGGCTCTAGCATATGGAAAAGAGAAATCTACTCCTGTAAAGGTTCTTGGAATTGATCCAAATCTTGAATCAGGTGTAACTAGAATTAAAGAGAAAATTTTTAGTGGAGATTATTTTGACAGCATTCCCAATGCTGATGGTTACTACAAAGCCATGATTGGCTCTTCTATTGCTAAGTCATTAAAAATTAATATTGGCGATGAACTAATTTTAATTGGCCAAGGAGCAGAAGGGTCAATTGCTAATGATATTTTTATCGTAAGTTCAATTGTTGGAAATGAAGATTCTTTTGATAGAATGACCGTTTACCTACCTTTAATTGCATCACAAAGTTTTTTATCTTTATCCGATGAGGTTCATCAATATGCTCTCTTAGTAAATACTCCGAAGAGAAATGTAGAGATTGCGGATGAATTACAAGAAACTCTTTCCAATTTAGAGGTTGCGCCCTGGCAAAGAATTGAAACTACTTTTTATCAAACGATGCAGGCAGATAAGAAAGGAAATAATTATACTCTTGTATTAATTGTGTTCCTTGTTTTTGTGGGGGTGTTAAATACTATTTTAATGTCAGTGCTTGAAAGAACAAAGGAATTTGGCGTAATTCGGGCAATAGGTTGTAGACCTTCAAAATTAATACTTCTCATAAATCTTGAAACCATGTTTCTTACTTTCTTAAGTATTTCCCTTTCTCTCGTTATAGTTATTCCTATGATCTACTGGTTTGCTAACACTGGGTTTTTACTTTCAGAACCTATTGATATGGGTGGTGTGATGTTTCAACATATGAGGGGAGAATTTTCATTATATGTATTTTTAAAACCTATGATAATTATCTTTATAACTTCAATGTTAGTAAGCCTTCCTCCAGGTTTTCGTGCTGCTAGAATGACACCTAAGAATGCAATGGATATTAATTAAATGTTAATGATTAGACAGGCTTGGAGAAATATATTTAGGAATATCCGTAGAACGGTATTGACTTGTACCTTAATTGCAAGCTCGTTAATCGTTATAATTTTAGTTGATACTTTAATCAATTCAATGACCGGGTTAATGGTTAAAGGAATTACTGAAACTATAGAAGGTGAAGCCCAAATTTATCATTCGGGCTTTAGAGATCAATATGATCCAGAATTATATATAAGCGATCCCAAATCCATTATTTCAAAATTAGATTCTGATGATGAGATAAAGACATATGCATCAAGAGTAATAGTCCCATCAATGATCGGCTCTAGCTACAACTCAGATGGAGTTGTGCTCTATGGAGTTGATGCAGAAAAAGAATCAAACACCAGCAGATTACAATCAGCAATTATTGAAGGCGATTATTTAAGTGGCTCTGATAGGGAGTTATTACTTGGACGACTTATTGCTGAAAAATTAGAAGTAGGTATTGGAGATAGAATTGTCATAACATCTTCAGAAATAAATACTAATCAAATGATTCAAGAGTTATTTAGAGTATCAGGAATTGTCCAATTTGGCCCAAAAGAGTTAGATGAAGGTTTTGCTTTTATAAATCTTTCTACCGCACAAAGAATATTTAATATTGGAGAAGGGGTTCATCAAATAGCTATAAGATTTAATAATCCGGAATTAGCCAATTCGCCAGATTTAGATATTTATAAAACCTTACCGTCAGATACTTTAGAGGTAAAAGGTTGGTTAGCTTTACAACCTGGATTGGGGGCTATGCTTGAAATGACTGGCTTATCAACACTTATAATGGGCACAATTCTTTTTATACTTGCTTCTTTAGGTGTTGTTAATTCGATATTTATGTCAATTTATGAACGAACTTATGAACTTGCGGTAAGCAAGGCAATTGGCACGCGTCCATCAGGAATTGCATCTTTGGTTTTACTTGAAGGGTTATTTCTTGCTTTAATAAGTTGTTTTTTTGGTATCATAATAACTTTTATTTTAGGGATTTTTCTTCAAGAAAGTGGATTATCTTTAGGGGTAATGGAATTTTCAGGAGTTGCCTTTCCAGATAACATACCTGTTAAACTAACATTAGACCAATATGTTAATTTCCCTTTTTATGTTGTTTTATTAACTTTAGTAGCTGCAATTTACCCAGCAATTTTTGCCGCCCGCATTGTACCAGCGCAAGCTGTTCAAAAGGCTTTATAGGAGAAAGTTCGTATGTCTATGGTTATTGAAATTGAAAATCTTACTCGCAAATATGGTAAGGGCATAGGAGAAGTTGTGGCAATAAATGAGATCTCCCTGAATATTGAGTACGGCGAATTTACAGCAATTATTGGTCCTTCAGGTTCTGGTAAATCAACTTTACTTAATTTAATCGGGGGTTTGGATAAGTCCGATTCTGGTAGTGTCCTTCTGGCTGGAAGGGATATAGCAAAAATGTCTGGCTCGCAGATGTCAGATTTCAGAAGAGATCGTATTGGGTTTATTTTTCAGGCGTATAACCTGATTCCGGTTCTCTCAGCAGAGGAAAATATTGAATACATAATGCTTTTACAAGGTATTCCTTCGGTTAAACGTAAGGAACGAGTCCAAGAAATGCTTTTTCTCGTTGGTTTGGAAGGATTAGGACATAGGAGACCTTCCGAACTATCTGGGGGTCAACAACAAAGAGTCGCTGTTGCCAGAGCAATGGCCTCCAAACCTGAAATTATCCTCGCTGACGAACCTACTGCGAATTTGGACTCTAAAACTGGAATGGCTCTACTGGATATGATGAGACAACTAAACGAGGATCAGGGTGTAACCTTTGTTTTTTCCACACATGATGAGATGATTATGAAACGGGCACGCAGATTAATCCATCTTCGCGATGGTTTGGTTGCACTTGATGAAAGAAATAGTAATGCCACGCCTTAGCTTGGTATTGATAATGCTAATCTTATCATCAGAAGCTTATTGTGCTGAATTTTCTGGTTATTTAAAAACTTATGCAGTTATGCAAAAAGAAAAAGACCTTGATGTTATAGAGGTTCCCAAAATGGATCTCTTGCAGACTACCCTACGCCTAAAACTTGAATCCAAGGGTGAAAGATCAGCATGGGAAGTTCACTATGAACTCAATACAGTAAATAGCTCAAGAAGATTGTCCTCATACGTCCTACCAGGATCATCGGATGAAAGACTACCTGTAAAGAGAACATATCGATACAATGACTTAAATCGTGAAATTTCGAAAGACGATCAGTATTCTCTTCAACAGAACCTGGATCGTTTAAACATTCAGTTTCAACTCGACTCTGGAGACCTAACTTTGGGTCGTCAAGCAATATCCTTAGGAACTTCGCGGTTTGTAAATCCAATGGATGTGTTTTTACCTTTTGATTTACGAGCATTGAACACAGAGTACAGGCCCGGTATTGATGCCATACGATTTCAAAAACCATTGGGAAATCTTGGAGAATTGGATATTGGATGGGTTTTTGGAAGAGATGGAGAATGGCAAAATTCGGCTGCTTACGCCAAGATTTCCAGCCGTTTACGTGGTCAGGATTTTCAGATTACCTTTGTGAATACCGAGTCACTCTTACTGGTGGGCGCTGGAATCCAAGGAGCAATTGGCAATAGTGGATACTGGTTAGAGGTTGCTAATGTCTCAGGTGATGATGACTATACGAGAATTTCTATTGGTCTTGATCATGCTTTAACAGACAATATTTATTTTATGACTGAGTACCATTACAATGGTATTGGAACGACTTCTCCACAGAAATATTTTGAACAATACGAACGAGATGCGTACCAACAACACGGGGTTTTTCTTTTAGGGGAACAATATCTTGCCAGCAGTTTGAATGTGCAAGTCTCGCCAGTAACTGCCACAGGTCTACAAATGCTTTATAATCTTGACGATCGTTCGGCGTTTGTAGCGTTAAGCGTTGAACGTCATCTGACCGATGATTTGTATCTAGATCTTGGGATTTACAGGTTTTTAGGTGATGAAAAGTTAGTATTTTCTGAAAAAAATGTGGCTGTCCCAACATCAGAATATGGTTTAAATCCTGACATGGCATACATAAGTCTTAGATATTATTTTTAATATTTCCAAGGAAAGTATTTACTAAAGTTTAATTTTGTCTTTAAATCTGATACAAACTCTTAATACTTAAGGTTAGGAAGAAGAATGAGCGAGAGAATTAAAGAAAAAGAAGAAAATTTAGAACCGGGAGAGGCCCGATCTCCATATACAAGTTACACTGAATATTTAGGAGAAGACTCAAAAAAATTACCAGATTTTATGATGGAAGAAAACTATGAGTTTCTTGGTTCTGAAGATATTTCAATAGAAAGATACACTTCCAAAGAGTTCTTCAAAAAAGAAGCGGAATGCATGTGGACCAGAGTCTGGCAATTTGCTTGTAGAGTGGAAGATATTCCTGAGGTAGGTGATAGCCTAGTTTATGATATTCTTGATTACTCTTTCCTAATCGTAAGATCTGAAGAAAATAAGATTCAAGCTTTTTATAACTCATGCCTTCATAGAGGAAGAAAATTAAAAACAGAAAGAGGTATTAGTAAAGATCTCGAATGCCCATTCCACGGATATTGCTGGAATCTTGATGGTACATTGAAACACACACCGGCTGCATGGGATTTTCCTCATGTCAAAGCAGAAGAGTGGAGTCTTCCGGAAGTAAGAGTTGAGCTTTGGCAGGGTTTTGTTTTTATTAATATGGATGATAATGCGGTTTCTCTTGAGGAATATTTAGCCCCATTACCCGAACATCATGAAAGATGGAATTTAGCGGATTGTAAAAAAGTTATTCATGTTTCTAAAGTAGTCCCAGGAAATTGGAAAACAGTTCAAGAGGCTTTTATGGAAGCTTTTCATGCTACAAAAATTCATCCTGAGATACTTCCTTTCCAAGCTGATGAAAACGCAAGATATGATATTTATGGCGATCATATGAATAGAAACCTAGCTCTTGTTGGTAAGCCCGGACCACATTGTTGGCCAGTTACTGAGCAAGAAATACTAGATACAATCTCTTATGGTTCTGGGAGAGTTTTTGATGAAAATAAGACTGTAGTTCCAGAAGGAGAAGAAGCAAGAAAAGTAGCAGCAGAAGCTGCTAGAAAAGCTTATAGTACAGCTGATGGACATGATTACTCAGATAAATCCGACGCGGAAATGCTCGATGCTTTAGTCTATAATGTTTTTCCAAATTTTTCACCTTGGGGTGGATTTCCTAGAAATCTTATTTATAGGTTTAGGCCAAATGGTACTAGAGAAGATTCAGCTATTATGGAAGCTTTCTTTCTTCAAAGAAATCATAAAGACCCTGAAAAACAAGAACCTTACGAACCTATCCCAATTCACTACCTTAGCGAAGATGAGAATTGGGATGATGCTGAAGAGTTAATAGGAATTGGAGTTATTTTTGATCAGGATATGTCAAATATACCGGAAGTTGAAAGAGGAATGAGAGCCTCGAAAAAAGGCACAGTGACTTATGCAAACTATCAAGAAAGCCGCATCCGTCATTACCATCAGACAATAGATAAATATATTTCTAAAGGACCTTTTAAGCCTTAATTAAGATAATAAGTTCTAATGATTCCACCAAGCTAAGTCGGAGAAAGCTCTCATGTCTATTTCATGAGTCCAGCTTGATCTGTGTTGTTGTGATAAATGGTAATATGTTTCAGCAATTTTCTCAGGCAAGAGCAATCCATCATGTTCCATACCTTTTGTTTCTCTCAATTGTTTATATATTTTAGGACCTAACATTTTTCCTAAAGTATCTGGAGCATCGACTGCCCCGTCAATAACAATATGGGCAACATGAATCCCTTTGGAAGAAAATTCTGCACTTAATGATTGGCATAACATTCTCCTTCCTCCCATTGCAGATGTATGAGAATGTTGATTTTTGTTTCCTCTGACGGCTGCTGTTGCGGAAGTCACTAGAATGGTGCCCTTGCTTCTTTCTTCCATGATAGGACATAAAACCTTTGCGGTTCTAAAAAGGCCAAAATTCGCTATTCTCCAACCCCATTCAAATTCCTTATAAGTGGTTTCATTTAGAAGCTTCATACCGGTTTGAGCGCCTAAATTATATACAACGACTTCTATAGGACCTATATCGTTCTCTATTGAGGTTATAAGATTCTCAATAACATCATCTTCAATTGCATTGATTAGAAACCCTGTTGCCGAACCATCATCGTCTTCTATAATTTTAACCAGGCGATCTAAACCACCTTGGTCTGTTCTTCGGCATAAACATGAATGATATCCCTCTTTAGCAAATTTTATCGCAACAGTGCCTCCTATGCCGGCACCTGCTCCAAGAACTAAACATACTGGCTTCATATTATATTTATCCCTTCTCAATAGTTGCATAATCTAAAAATCTTTACTAAGAAGAGTTTTAGAGGCATGCTTTTGTTCTATATATAGAGGTAATTATGCATAAAAGAAAATTTAAACCTTTTGGAGAGGTAAGCGCACTGACATTGGGGGGTGGCGGTTTAGGTCAAGTTTGGGGAGAGACAACTCGAGAAGAAGCTGTCCGAACTGTTCACTTGGCTCTTGAAGCAGGTATCAACCATTACGATGTTGCTCCAATGTATGGAAAAGGAGAAGCGGAGAGAGTTATAGGACAAGCTTTTGAAGGAAAGGAGTTGGATAACATATTTATCACTACAAAATGTGTACTTGGTACTTTGCCCTATGAAGATGTTTACCCAAGTTTAAGTACATCTTTAGAACGAAGTCTCAAGACTATGAATATGAAAAAGGTAAATCTTTTTCTGTTGCATTCTCAATTGATAGAAGATGATTTTAAGCTTTCCAACTACAATGAAATGAAAGAGAGTAACACAACATCATTAAGCTGTTATTTTAATGCAGTAATTCCTGCTTTTGAAAAACTGAAACAAGAGGGAAAAATTGATCACTGGGGTATAGGAGGAATGGGTCAAAATGAAGCTTTGTTACAGGCTATTAATTCTGAAACTCCACCTGAAGCAATTCAGTGCGTGGTGAATCCTTTGAATTCAGCTGGTGCGATTGGTTTTATCGATAATAATTTTGATGCGAATAGAATTTTAAAAGAAAGTCAAAACAAAGATATACCTATCTTAGCGATTAGAGCAGTGCAAGCGGGTGCTCTAACTGCTAAAATGGATAGGAATCCTGATCCCTCAGGATTTGATAAAAAAGATTTCGATGACTACGAACGTGCCATTCCTTTCAGAAAATTATCAAAAGAGATGGGCCAGTCTCCTGCCATTTTAGCCCATAGGTATGCTTTGAGTATCCCCAAAATAAGCTCAGTTATCCTGGGTGTTAAAAATAGATCTGAGTTAAAGGATTGTATTGATGCCGAAATAAAAGGAAGCCTGAAATTGGAGGAGATTAAGACATTAGAGAGTCTTTTTAAGTCTTAATAAAGTTAAGAAATTTCCATGAGATTTTTTTCATTTTTATTCATAATTTTAACATTTAATATCTCCGTTTTTGCCGAGGAAAGGTTCACAAATTCTGACGGAAAATCTAATAACAAATCCTTTAAAGAAATAATTAAATGGAGTTTTGAAAGAAACAGGCCAGATCCTGAATATATCGAAGTTAAAAATAGGCATGACTCCAAGATCTTTAATACAGATGAGCCTTATGCATTATGGATAGGGCACGCCAGTTTCCTAGTTTTTAATGGAGATATAACAATATTATTTGATCCCATCTT
>PCCF01000035.1 GCA_002731945.1 Rhodobiaceae bacterium
CGAATTAACCACCCTTTCTGACCTAGCGGTTAATCTTAGAAAGTCAGAAACAAGTTGGCCATCAATAATAGACTTGCTTGAAGAAAATGATTATGTTCAACTTGGTAATGATTACCTAAACGCTGTTTTTCGAATATCACCGAATGTTAAAAAGAAATTTACGGATAAGATGCCTTACAATTTTTTATTTGTCGGTCTGATTAGGTCTATCTTTCCAAAAAGCAAAATCATTCATATTCAACGCGACTCCAGAGATAATTGTTTATCAATTTTTATGTTAAAGCTTTTTGGATCTCACAAGTATGCACATACTCTGAAAGATCTTGCAAAATATTACAACATGCAGTTTGAAATCATGAACTTCTGGAATAACCAATATAAGGATAGTATTCAGGAAACGATTTTGCATGTCCAATACGAAGATTTAGTAAGGGACCCAGTAAATAAAACAAAGGAAATTTTCAAATATTGCGAACTTGATTATCAAGAAGGAAATGAAAGATTTGACTTGAATAAAAATAATGTAAGAACTGCAAGCAATCATCAAGTTCGGGAGAAAATTAACTCTTCATCCATTAACCGATGGAAAAATTATGAAAGTGAGTTAAAAGATCTTATTTTAGAACTCAATAATAATACTTTTTATCAGGGATAAAATTTTATAAGATTCATTAACTTATAAATTATGTTAAATAAATTTTATGGGGCGTGTAGCTCAGCGGGAGAGCACTACGGTGACATCGTAGGGGTCGTTGGTTCAAACCCAACCACGCCCACCACCAAAAACTTCCTTTAATAATCTAAATTTTATAACGAATCTGTTATTTTATACCCCATTATAAGCCGTATTATAAATTAAGGTTGTAATTTTAAAATTAATAACCATATTTCTAAAAAACAGGAGTAAAAGACATGTTAATAGAAAAGATAAATTCTGCATCTTTCGCAAATGGAATTCTAAGACTTCAGGTTGCAACAACAAATGGTAGAGGAGAATGGATTGAGGCAGGGACAATAGAAATTCCCGGTGTTCTGGTAGCCTCAGTAATTAACCAAATTTCCGTAGCTGCAAACGACATTTCTGGTCAACTTACACAAATAAATGAGGGAAAGACTGATGTTCCAGACATAGAAGAGAATGGTGCTGAGAATAAGACTAAGAAAACTAAAACTAAAACCAAAGATAAAAATTAATACTCTTAATTTTATCATTTAAAGGCACGCGAATATGTCTAAAAAAAATCAATATCTAAGTTTAATCTTCTTTAGTATTTTATTGTCTTTTCCGATAAAAGTTTTATCTTCAATTAATGATAATATCGAAAGCTTAAACACATTATCTTTTAATTCTATAGAATATGATGAAAGATTTTTAGATGAAGAGCTATACTCTGAATTTCTCAGGGAATATATATTTTCTCAACCTGAATTTGCGTACGCAACAGCCATTCAAAATGAAAAATCACTCTTATTGAGAGGTGCTAGAAGGGAAAGATTTCCAACCTTATCGGGAAGGGTAGTTAATGATGAGATCCTTGATAGAAAAATTGATGACTATTCTTCATTAAGAAAACGACAAGATGATAGTTTTGATGTTGTAGCTGAAATTAACCAACCCTTATACCTTGGGGGTAGAATCAATAGCCAGATTAGATTTGCTGAACATGAGGCTAAGGGAGCTAATATTGACAAAAAATTAACTACTTCTCGGCTGGTGCTTGAGGCAAATGAAACCTTTTTATATGCAATGATTTATTATCATCTTCATAAATATTCATTGGAATTACTAGAGGGATTGGAACCTTACAGAGAAAAAATGGGGAGTCGAGTTCAATCTGGTGCCATAGACCCAGTTGAACATGCTGTATTTTCAGCTCGTCTAAATAAGTTCCAGTCTACAATATTTGCCCTGGAAGCAAGATCAAAAACAAGTATTGCAAACTTTGAAAATACCTTTCGAATTTCCTTTGAATTTTTAGGTTTTCCGAAAATTGGGATTTCAATGGATAGCGAAATTTCAAAAAATGATTCATTTGGACTTCTTTTCAAAGAAAGCCAATATTTTGCAAGCTTAGAAAATGTTAATGTAACAAAAAGTGATTACATGCCAAAATTGGGGGTACAAGCAAGATATACAAAATACGATATAGACCAAAGTAGCAATGAATCGGATATTAGGGGCGGCATATATCTAAGTTTTCCTATCTTTGACTTTGGAAGGGGTAGAGCAAAAATTAATGCTTCCAAAGCTAAAGCAAGATCTGCTCAGGTTGAAATTGACATTGAAAAAAAGAGTAACGATGTTAAAGAAAACGAGTTAATTACGATCATCGAAAGCTCTTATAAAGCAAATGAAAAACTTAAAGATATTTTTCAAGATACAAAAAAACAAAGAACTATTATTCGTGATAGAATCTTGCTTAGCGGCTTTTCCCCAATAACACTGATTGAAGCCTCAGAAAATGAACTTATTCAACTTCAAATTCTGTTAGAAAGCGAATACAAACTTCTTGCGAGCTATTATTCACTTCTTCATCAAAACAGATTTCTACTTAATCAATTGAAATTGAAAATATGATGTCAGAAAAAGAACAAGTCATAAAAAAAGAGCTAAAAGATCACTGGTTTTGGGGTGCGATCCTTGAAAATAGAGCTGTTTATGTTCAAGTTCTTCTTGCATCCGTATTTATTAACATGTTTGGTTTTGTCAGTGCCTTTTACATAATGACAGTTTACGATAGGGTCCTACCTAATTATGCCATGAGTTCCTTATTAGCATTAACAATAGGAATGGCAGTAGTTATCCTTTTTGATTTCATCCTTAAAATGGTGAGATCCTACTTCTCTGATATTGCCAACAAAGATTTGGATGAAAAAGTAAGTAAGAAATTAATAAATAAACTTCTAAGTCATGATGAAAAGATAATGAAGTCACCAAGCCAAATATCAAGCACAATCAGAGAGTTTGATTCAGTTAAGGAGTTCTTTACCTCTGCAAGTATAATGGCTCTAATTGACCTTCCTTTTATGTTTCTATTTATAGGGGTAATCTTCAGCATAGCTGGACCACTTGGTGTAGTTCCTCTATTAATAGTCCCTCTTGTTTTAGGTGTATCAGCACTAGTTCAACCTTTTCTTAAGAGATTTAGCGAAAAAGATCTCTCTTTTAGGGTTGGAAAAGCTAGAGTTTTGTCAGAACTAACTAATAATCTGGAAAGTGTCAGAACCGTTGCTGGTGGAGAGTTTTTAAAAAAAAGATGGCTAGACTCGGTTAATAGACAAAATGACTCATCAATTTTATCAAGAATAGCGTCAAATATTTCCATTACTTTTGGACAAACGGGACTTCAAATTAGTCAAACCGCAATTATCGTTTATGGAGTTATTTTGATATCAAATCTTGAAATCTCGTCTGGAGCGTTAATAGCTTGTGTTATCTTATCAGGTAGAACTCTTTCTCCTCTAGTACAGGCGTCTCAACTTTTAACTAGAGCAAATTTTGCCATTGCTTCATTCAAAAATGTCAATTCGCTAATGGATTCCGAAGCAAGGGATGAAAAATTTGATGATTTGGTTGCCGTTTCTCTTGGCTCAGGAAACTTAGAAGTTACTAAACTTAATTATGCATTTGATGAAACTAAGGTTCTAGAGGATGTTAGCTTTAACGTAAATACGGGAGAAAAGATTGGAGTTGTAGGAAACCTTGGTTCTGGAAAATCCACTCTCCTAAGAGCTATCATAGGATATCACCTTCCTCAATTGGGCATGATTAAAATAGATGGTTATGATATAAACAATATACCTTCAGAAATACTTCGTCAGGAAATAGGTTATTGTCCGCAGGATATTCAACTCTTCTCTGGTTCCATTTATGAAAACATTGCCTGTGGACTAGAAGGGGCTAACGAAGAAGATGTTATTTATGCATCTCAACAAGCCCTGTCCCATAACTTTATTGCGGCGATTCCAGGTGGCTATAATTATATATTAAGAGAAAATGGGACGAACCTTTCTGGAGGTCAAAGACAGGCGATATGTTTAGCGCGAGCGATAATAAAAAAACCCCAAATGTTAGTATTAGATGAGCCAACGAGCTCCATGGACTCTGAAACTGAAACTAAAGTAATACAGAATCTCCATTCTCTAGAAAATAACCCTACGATAATTATGACCAGCCACAAGCTAAATATTCTTATTAATTGTGATAAAATAGCAGTCATATTAAATGGTCAAATTCGAGCCTTTGGTCCCACCAGTGAAATTATAAAGAGAGAGGGATAATTAATGCTCAAAAAAACCTTTGAGAAATTCCTAGTAGCATTAAATCGAATTCCTTCTTTTTTTAGGAATATTGAACTAAGGGCTGTCACAGATTTATTTAAGATTTCGGACACAATGGCCATAAAAAAGTCCCTGCTTGTCAGTTGGATTATTATGATTTTTACGATTTTAATAGTTACTTGGGCGGGCCTTTCAGAAATTGATCAAGTTGTCGTAGCTAATGGCATAGTGACACCTGAATCAGAAGTACACTTTATACAGAGCGCTGTCACCGGACCAGTAGAGAAGATAAATGTAAATTTGGGAGATAAGATAGTTAAAGGTGAACTCATTTTCCTTATAGCAAATACCCAACATTATGAAAGCCATAGAACAACTTTATTGGAAGTTGAAGCAAGGAAAAGGAAAGTAACTATCCTCCAAGACTTGTTTGATAAAGGTGCAGAATCAGAGATTAGATTAATTGATGAGAAGTTATTATTATTGGATGCCGAAAGAAGATTAGCTTTAGCAAAAACCGCACTGGATTATTCGGAAGTTAAATCATCGGTTAGCGGTACGGTAAGTAAGGTACATGCAAAAAATATTGGGGTAGTAGTAAACACAGGAGCGAACTTAGCAGAGATCGTTCCCGATGATTCGAATTTGCGTCTGAATGCAATGGTGCAAACTAAAGATATACCTTACGTAACACCAAATCAAAAAGCTAAAATCTCATTTCTATCTTTTGACATGGCAATTTATGGCCAGTTTGATGGAACAGTAATGACGGTGTCTGCTAGCACCACAGTATTTGGGGAAGATCCTACACCATATTATGAGGCTATAATTGAAGTTGATAAAGAAGAGATAAAAAGGTTAAATAATATTGAGATTCAAAGTGGTATGCATGCATCAGTTTCAATTATTGGTAAAGAAAGAACTATATTAAGCTACTTGTTTAATCCTATCACAAAATTATCTAAAACAGCCTTGCGAGAATAAAACCTAAAATAAATCAATATTTTTTTTCTTTAGGTTCTCAACTATTATTGATGCCTCCAATAGAGAATCCTTTGTACCAGCATCAAGCCAGTAACTGTTTTCATCAATAAAATTGATATCCAGTTCATTTTTCTTAATATAAATATTATTTAGATCAGTAATCTCTAGCTCGCCTCTTTTGGAAGGTTTTAAATCCTTAACATAATCTATGACATTATTATCATAAACATACAGACCAGTTACCGCCCAATTGCTCTTAGGAATTTTTGGCTTTTCTTCAATTCCTATGACTTGATTGTTTTTATCAAGCGTAACAACTCCATATCTTGACGAATCTTTCACCTTATATCCAAATATCGTTGAGCCTCTATTTTTGTTCATTGATGCCACCAATAACTCGGAAACATTTCCTCCTAGGAATAAATTGTCACCCAAAATTAAAACACATGGAGATGTTGATAACCATTCTCTTGAAATATCAAAAGCCTGAGCAATTCCATCTGGTTTATTTTGTACGATGTAATCTATAGCTATCCCAAAATCTTCACCCTTGCCTAATAAATTCATATAGTTATTTTGCTGTTTTTCGGTTGTGATTAACAATATCTCTTTAATTCCAGCCTTAATTAAAGTTTTTAAAGGGTAAAAAATCATTGGCATATCATATACAGGAAGAAGTTGTTTGGAGATAACCTTAGTGAGTGGATGAAGTCTTGTTCCCTCCCCCCCAGCTAATACGATGCCTTTGTATTGATTAATCTTTTCAATCATTTATTGTTCCTTAAAATAAAGATTAAGAGCTTTTTCTATAGAATCTTTCCAATACGGCATACTCACTTGGCCTAATTGATCTATTTTGCCACAAAACTCTAATCTAGAATCTTCGGATCTTGGTGTATTGACTTTCCAATCTTTAGAGCTAATCGGAATTACTTCAAGATTAGCATAATTTACATGATATTGTTGCATATATTGGGCAATATACATCGCAACGTTATACCAACTTGTATAATCGGTATTAACTAAATGTAAAATGTCTATAGCTTGTCTTTTCCTCCATTCTTTGGAATTCTTAATTAATGTTAAAATCTCTACTAATGCTTTAGCCAAATCGTAAGCCCAAGTAATAGATATCTGTTGATCATTAACCACTTCTATCTTTTTATTTTCTATAAGAATCTCTGAAAAAGTTTTAAAAAAATTCTTTCCGTAAAGGCTGTAGAGGGAAGCAGTTCTTATGATGATAGCTTTTTTAGAAAAACTTAAAATATTTTTTTCTCCCAAATATTTTGACTCTCCATAAACATTGATTGGTTCATGATTGTCTAAAATCTTATATGGGCCCTTACCATTTCTTCCAAAGACATAATCTGTAGAAATATGCAGCAAGGGGATTTGAGCTTCGTTTAATTCATCTACAACATTTTTAACTCCCAAATTATTAACTTTCATTGCTTTTTGGGGCTCTAGCTCAGAATTATCAACATTAGTATATGCTGCAAAATTCAGCACAATCTCTGGTTGATGAATTTTTAGGTAAGTTCTAAGTGAATCTTTCCTTGTAATATCTAAAGAAGCTGAAGAAGGCATTAAAAAAGAAAGCTTATCATCTTTCTCCATAAGGTAAGAAAACTCTTTTCCCAACTGACCACTTGAACCAATAATTAATGTTTTCATTATTTTATTTGGCCTAGCCTTTTTCCGTCATACCTAGAATCGGTAACACTAAAAAGCCATTCCTCGTTTGCCAAATACCATTTAATTGTATTCTTTAAACCTTTTTTAAAATCTATTTTTGCAGTCCAGTTTAATTCTTGATTAATCTTACTGGTATTTAATGAATACCGTAGATCATGACCAGGTCTGTCTGTCACGAAACTAATTAAATCAGAGTAGGTCCCGGATTTCTTCGGCTTTAGGATATCTAAGAGAGAACATATTAAAGTTACGATTTCAAGATTTGATTTTTCATTATTGGCTCCAATATTATATCTTTCTCCTATTCTTCCTTTCTTCATAACAGCTAAAATACCATCAACATTGTCTTCAACATTTATCCAATCCCTAATGTGATTGCCCTTTCCGTAAATGGGTATCGCTTCTTCTTTTAGGCATTTTTTAATTACCAAAGGAATCAATTTTTCAGGAAATTGCCACAAACCATAATTATTTGAACTATTTGTGGTTATTACAGGAAAACCATAGGTCTTAAACCATGATCGAGCTAATAAATCCCCTGAAGCTTTAGTTGCGGCATATGGGCTATTTGGTTTCATTAAATTATTTTCACTAAATTGTTTTTTATCGAGTTGTAATGATCCATAAACCTCATCTGTTGAAGCATAAATGAATTTAAACTTATTTTTATTTGCATTAAGATTGGACCAAAGTCTATAGGAAGACATTAATAAATTATATGTCCCTACAACGTTACTAAAAACGAAATTTTCTGGGCTATCAATAGACCTGTCTACGTGAGACTCTGCTGCAAGGTGTATTACATAATTTGGTTTGTAGCTAGAGAGTATTTTGTCGACATTTTTAGCATCTTGTATGTCTTTTTCTATGAGCAGATAGTTTGACTTGTTAACATTTCCAACTGACTCTTTATTTGACGCATAAGAAATATTGTCGTAATTGATAACAAAATTTTTTTTGCTCTCTAAAAGCTTCCTCACTAAACAAGAGCCTATAAAACCGCAACCTCCTGTTACTAAGTATATCTTTTTATTTTCAGTTTTCATAAGATTAGAGTCCTAGGGATTAATTAACCGAGAAATTAGGAAGCTTCAAATCTTTTTCTGATAAACGGCATAAATCCTCAGAAAATGGCCATTTTATAGATAGTTGTTGGTCATTCCAAATAAACCCGGTCTCATAATCAGGGTTGTAATAATTGTCCACTTTGTAAAGGATCAAGGTTTTGTCTTCCAGAGTACAGAAGCCGTGAGCAAAGCCCTTAGGGACTAGAATAAAACCCGATTCCTTTGTTAATTCCATTGATCCGTATTCACCATAGGTTGAAGAAGATTTTCTAATATCCAAAAAAACATCAAAAATTTTTCCTGAAATAACATAAATTATTTTAGATTGCTCAAAAGGATCAAGCTGGTAGTGGAGACCTCTTATGGTTCCTGCTTGTTCAGAAAAAGATAGATTGTCTTGCACACAATTAAAGTCGATCCCTTTTTCTTTAAGGTCTCTGTAATTAAAATTCTCCTTGAAATAACCTCTTTTATCCTTATGAGTTTGCGGTTCAATATACAGCACTTCAGAAAATATTTCTTTAATTCTCATCGCAATCACTCAGACAAAATGTTTTCTACAAATTCTATAGTTTTTGGAAGACAGACTTTTTTTAAATCATAATTTTTAATCATATGTTGTCGAGCAGTCTCGGTTAATTTATTGTAATTTTCAGGTTTATCCAAAACAGCATTAACTTTATTAGCAATCTCTTTATAATCAAAAAAATCTGTCAAGATTCCATTCTTCTTGTCTTTTATAATTTCACTTACCGGTTCAGTGTTGGACCCTATTACCAGGCAACCACAAGATAGTGACTCTAGCAGAGACCAAGATACTACAAAAGGATAAGATAAATAAACCTGAACACTTGCCATTTGCATTAGTGCCGTGAGACTCTTGTGCTCCAATAAATATCCAGTAAAAATGATTTTGGAAAGATCCACCTGATCTTTGACTTCGTTTAAAAAAATATTCTTCCAAGTTTGTCCCTTAGGAGGTTTTTTCCCATAACTTGTCCCGTCTGCCCCAACAATCAAGATTAGTGCATCTGGGTGTTTCTTTTGAATGTACGGTATTGAACGCAAAAAAATATGGTATCCTCTGTAAGGCTCAAGATTCCTGTTAACAAAAAGAACAATTTTATCTTTCCTAGATAAAGTTACATTATCTACAGTCATTGTCATCTTTTCGTTAGGAGTAAATACATCTGTATCTATACCTTCATGGATGACGGTAATCTTTTCTTTTACGAATTCAGGGAAGGTGGATTTCTGAAATTCTGTTGGTGTAATTAGATAATCGCTAGAGATATATTGTGAAAAACCTGGAGCATTGCGGGCAATCAATTTTCTTCTTAAAAATATTTTATCCTCACCCAACATATGATCTTTATCAAAATCAATATCACTATTATAAAGATTGTAATGAAATTCCACATAAGAAAGTAATTTTGAATTTGGCCAAACTTCTTTTAAGAATAGAAGCTCACCCCAACCTGCATGGCCTATAATTAAATCAGGATTTAAGCCTTCATCTTTTAATTTATATGCCAAATCGGCACAGGCCTCAGCTCTTAGAATCTTTGTTTCAAACTCAGTTGCTAACAGATGAATATTCTTAGAAGATTCTTGGTACGGCATATATCTAAAATGCTTTACTCCTTTGGTATCGCTAGGATGCATTGAAAAGGAATGAACATTGTATTTCCCAGCCAATGCAGGGGCAAGATGCTTATACTGCCCTGGGAAATTTTGGTGAACAAATAATATCGTCTTTTTCATCTGTCTAATTATCCATAACCAAATCAATAATATCAAATTTCATCATCATAATTATTGTTCTTTGAATTTTCTGACTCGAAATATCTAATCTACCTGATATTTCTTTTAAAGTTAAAATCTTATCTCCTAAAAGATCTAAAATCTGATTAACTTCACCAATATTCAATGTTAAACCCATATCCTCTGCGTTAGTACGGTTCATGTCCGTTGATACATTTATACTTAGAGAAGTAAAAATATAATGTTCCTTATCTAATGGTTTATCTACATTGCTTTTTATTAAGGAGCTATCTTTAAGGACTGTACTTGGATATGAAGCAAATAGCTTATAAGGATCATAACCTTCCATATAGTTATAAGTACTTTTATCCCTTTTAGTTGATCTTTTCTTATTTAAGTGATCGCGAAGATCACAATATTGAATCATAATCTTATCCCAAGAAAATTCAGTCTCTGCCCTTTTTTTTGCGGATTTGGACATTTTCTTTCTGATACTCTCATTTAAAATTAACTCACTTAAAGAATTAATACATGATTGAATATCTATTGACACGGTTTGGCTAGAATAGGCTAAAAATTGATCATAATTTATAACTTGGGCATAATAATGGTATAGTAAATCTTGGCCGTTCCCTTTATCCAATGTTACAGTAGGCACTGTAAATCCATCCAAACCATTCCTAACCGTGTCCCTATAACCATTCCAATCAGACACTACAGCGGGAATCCCTGCCGCCATTCCCTCAAGTGGTGTTAATCCAAATGTTTCTTGAAAATTATCTACCAAAGATAGAAAAATGTCCGCTGATGCTAAACTTAGATTCTTTAAATCTTGGTCCAAACCGTCGATAAAGTGGCATTTAACATCTGGGCATATCATATCAACTTCCTTTTTCATAATGTCACCAATATAATCATTGGCAAACCAGCCAACTTGTATCAGATGAATACTTCTTCCTTCATCGAGATCCTTAGTAAGTTTCTGTAGAGATTTATACATAGGAAAATGATGGGCTTTTGAGTGAAAAGACAATCTTCCGACAAATATTATAATTATATCGTCTTTAGAAGCGCCTATATTCTCTCTAAATTTATATTTTTCCTCTTCTTTATGATTATAGTCTTCCATGTGAACGCCTAAAGGGATTATGGGAAGCTCTGGTCGTATAAATTTTTTTGCCCCCAAACGATCTCTAAGTATCTCCTCACCGTTTGAAAGGATTATTTCAATACTATCCCTGACGCATCTAGAGGTACAAATTAGAGCATCCCATTCTTTGACGGGCTTTGTATGAATATCGTTAATAAACTCATGAATTCTCTGGGTTAAAGTTGTGTGTGTTATCCCAACGATACTATAGGAATCATGACCAAATTTGGATCTCAGAACTGAATAATTCCCTAATTGCGGATCTCCAATAAAAATTCCACCGAATTCATCTGAAAGTTGAGGAGATGTCCAAGGTATAATTTTAACATCTATAGAATCTTTTTCTTTTATAAAAGGGGTAAATAGATTGACAAAGTTATTCTTTTCATAAGTATTTCTTACCAAGACGCCTGCTTCTTTATAATCCTGCTGAGCAATAGCCCTTAAATAAGATGTACCAGCTGCACGGCGCCCGAAAATTTCTCCACCCTTTGAAAAAAAAGCATCATCATTATACATAATACACCAAGGTGCCCTTTCTATATCTTGCTTTGACGTCATATTCCTGTCCTTATTGTGGAGTTATACTTTTACAAGCCCATCTAGGTGCTCTCTTAATTTACTTTCTGCTAATTCGTCAGAGTTTTTTTCAATCAAACCGAGAACATATAGATCCATGTTATCTGAAGTCCCAGCAACAGTATTAAACCCATGGGCTTTTAAAAGACCCAATAATATTTTAAGAGTAAAACCTACCCTGTGTGCCATGTGATGTTGTCCATTTCTAAGACTTTCTCTGTGCCCAAAAAGTATGTCAATTGCACTTATTGGTCCTGCACGAGATTCGTAAAGAACGCCTAAAAAGTTTCCCTTAATGATCTCTTCTGCTGCCCTCGCCATATCAGGACAAGTAATAAAGATTTCTCCTTCATTATCCAACACTCTGCTAAATTCCTCTAAGGCTATATCAACCTCATGCGCAAACAAATGCTCAATATTATGCGAGGAGTAGATTGCATCATACTCATTATCCTTAATCATTGATAAGTCTGTCATGGTTGTGACGATATCCGGTTTTACCTCTTCATCTATATCGAGACGTGTTTCTTTCCATCCTTCTCCTGCAAATACTTTAGTAGTATTAGTTTTATTTTTTGGTCCGCACCCAATGTGTAATAGCTTTTTCATTTATCTTGCCTTTATTGCTCATTTAAATGTTTAATCTGATAATATAAAGTCTTGTTTATTTAATTTATATTGATTTATTTAAAAAAATCTTTCGACATAATGAAACAGACAAAATTATTGAACTGTTCAATTAATTCGGAAAAGGAAATTAGGAATGTAGCTCAACAGGTAGAGCGCTGGTCTTAATCGGAGTCATGGATTCAAATCGCTCCGCTTCGACCATTAAATTAAATACAAAAATAAAAATTTTTCAAACTATTTTCTTTACTAGTTTAATACATGACAAGTAAAGTAATAATAATTTGAAATAGGCATTTATTTGAATGGATATCAGTAAAATTGAATTACCTAATGTTGGTGTGCTCGCGACTAAATTGAATGAAAACATTATTCAAGAGTTGTGGCAATTAGTTGATGATGCAAAAGAAATTGATGAACCTTATAATAAAAAACTCTCAGGTAATATAACTTTATCACTTCAGTTGAAGAATGGAGAGAAAATTTTATCTCAGATACTTGAAGAAATGACAACAAAGTATCAGGAATCGTATGGAATCCCATTCAATTATTTGAGAACTGGAAAAGAAAATTATATTACTGTGTTAGATTCTTTGTGGGTAAATTTTCAATATCAGCACGAATTTAACCCTATACATAAACACTCAGGGGGGTACAGCTTCGTTATATGGATGAAAATACCTACTCATTACAAGGAGCAAAAAAATCTTCCTATAACGAATTCTAGCGCTAATACGACAAGTATTTCAAATTTTGCTTTTATCTACTCAGATATTTTAGGGGGTATTAGGGAGTTTGCTTTTAATATGAGTGATGAAGCCGAGGGTCATCTACTGTTATTTCCAGCCGGTCTTAAACACCAGGTTTATCCATTTTACAATTGTGATGATGTCAGAATAAGTATATCTGGTAATCTTGGAATTACTATTTCTGAATAATTATAAATTATGTATTTCATTTACAATAAGTGTAGCTTTACAAGAATGTCCTAAATATTGTGTGCACAAATGGAAAAAAATAAGGATAAACTTAATTACATGGATAAGATCTAGATACCTAAAGAAATTAATACTTTGCACTATAGATGAAAACGAACCACCGAGGCTTCAAACAGATCCAACAAAGCATCACTTCTTTGATCATTAATGCTACTAATTTTTTTACTCTCAAGTAGTGATGATACTAATTGAGGTTTATCCAATAAATCAATAATTTTTTCATGTTCTGGGGAGAGTTTCATTCTAATATTTGCTCTTACAGCGAAAACACTATCTACTCCTTCAGGTGTTTTTATCATCTGGCTTGGCGAAAGAGAAACATAAGTTTTTGCATTATTAAAAAGATTATAAGGAAAAAATTCATAATCCGATTTCTTTCGTAAACACATAGTATGATTTTGATGGTTCCGCCTGGATCCAAAAATACGGCCGACACTGTCCCACATTAAGACTCTATCAAGAGAATTAATTTTTTTATAAAATCCAGGGTGCTTATCTTGGTTATGTCGAATTGATGTGGAAGGGTAGTAAAGAACATTATCATACCAATTTTGAAAGAACAGTCCCGATTTGGCATACAAGTCAAATAAGTCCTGTATAGTAAAAATATTAAATTTTGGAGTCAAAAAAAGAGAAATAAAATTCACTAAAGGAATAAATTCCTCTTTATTAAATGCCATCATTGCTGATGGGTGATTATGACCTAGACCTTTGATTAATTCAAAAGCATCTTTAACACTTTCAAGATCATAGAGATCGAACTCAAGATTTCTTAATAAAGGGCGTATAAAATTAACTGCAGAAAAATGATAAGCATTAGGGACACTTAATATCAAAGCTCCATCATCACTAAGACATTCTGAAAGGTGTTTTAAGGCTTCTAGGGGTGAATTTACAAAGGAAACAACATTCTTAGCATATATCAGGTCATAATTCTCATTTTTTGCCTCTATTAGGTCTTGATTGACCACTTCTAAGTTCTCAATATTATGTTCCTTCATAACTTTTTTATTATGCTCAACAGCATTATTTGAAATATCTAAGGCATAATAACTAATTTTAGGATTTCTTAGAGCATGGTAGAGCGCTTCATTATACCCACAGCCTACTATTAAGGACTTTTTAGGTTTTCTTTTGGTGTCTTCTGGAAATATAATATTGGCATCATCCACAAAATCAAAAGGCTCTCTTATGCCGTTTCCTATATATTCTTCAACATTAATCACAGCTGGAAACGGGTAGTGTTCAAAAAATTTGGAGATATCATTATTAGAAATCATAATTATCTCGATAAAAAAAAGGGGGACTTAAAAGCCCCCCTAATTATCTCATTTATTATAAATTAATAAGCTGCGTTAATAGTTGTAAAGTCAAACGTCAAGACTGTGGCACCTGTTGCAGCAAGAACCTCATCAGCGGCGGCTACAAAGAACGCTATGTAGTCCATTTCGTTAATTGTTACCGATGTATCGGATAATACCGCAGCAGAGTTGGCGTGGTACAAATGCATACCCTGAGTGTCATCATCGTAAGCCACGATATAGAATTGATCACCAGCATTATCAACCGTGATGCTTCCGATGTTGTTATTGGCACCAACTGCAGCCAACATTTTGAACAGCTCAACTGCATCACCATTGGTATAGTCATCAAAAAGGTCCGCATTAGCTGTGTTAGCACCATCAGCAATATCTACTTCAACAATATCCACAGCAGCGGTATCAATTCCAGCACTGAAGTCGTAAGCCGCATCATCCGCCGGAGTAGCAGCAGTCATATTACCAACGACCGCCTGTCCAGCTGTTGCCGTTGTAGCTGTTGTCTTATCCATGTTCAGATGTAAAATATCAGTGGCAATTAAGAAACCGGTAACTTTAGTCTTACCAACTCCAGCATTTAGGTAAAGAACATCAGAACCCGCTACAGCACCAACATCGATAATATCATTACCGTTACCACCCCAGACAGTATCATCAGCATC
>PCCF01000036.1 GCA_002731945.1 Rhodobiaceae bacterium
CAAGAAACACGTGTCAGATATTTCCATGAGACCCTTCATGATTATCTCAATGGCAAACCTCCTAGATAATTATTCTGCTTTTTTAATGATTAAATCACTGTTATAAATTACTCCACAGTAACGGTTTTGTTCTCAACAGTGAATAAACGTATAGAGGGAGTTTATTTTTGCGGTTCTGTTCGCTACCACTTTGAGAGAAATAATTATCTAGGAGGTTTGCCATTGAGATAATCATGAAGGGTCTCATGGAAATATCTGACACGTGTTTCTTGGGCGGCAAGATAAGGTTCTTGATAGCCTTTTGATCGTACTCCAAGTCTTGCTCCATTTGTAAGCTGCCAATCTTGATAGACCACATGATCCCAAAGATCTTCGACACCTTTTCCATCATCATATTCACGATAATCTAATTCAACTTCTTGAAGTTTAATAGCATTCACCTTGGTACGAGAAACAAATATTTCTAAGTTATTTTTAGAAACATTTTGTCCTGTCTTTCCAATTCCTTTTGCAGCACCACCTATAGAATATCCCATATCCCACAAGTCAAAAAAGCATTTTTCAGGGTCAGTAGGATGAGGAAACCAATTTAAAAGAAGACAACCATCAGCTTGTACACCCATTGCAATATTAGGGAAAATAAATTGAAATGGACTTTCTGTTAATTCTTCATCGGAAAGATTCTCATAATGCAAATAGCCTTTTTCTTTCCATAGTTTCTTTTTTGCTTTCTTTAAATCTAACCATCCCTGCATTGTCATTGTTTCATAATCTGGATATTGATTTGGATCAATTCCCCAATCTTCAAGAACCATCTTAAACGGATGATCATCTCCTTCTTTAACTCTATCCCTTAAAGAAGGTCGACCCATTTGTATTATTCTAGCATGCCCTTTTGGAAAAATCTCATATCTTGAAGTAAAATGATCTTGATCAATTACCGCAGGAACTTGAGGGTGAACAAAACGAGTGTGGTAGGATTCATTAAAGTTATCACAAAAGAATTTCCAGTTTACATCGAGTTCAATCCTTACCCACTGAGCTCTTATTTGGTCTTTAAAATTATGATTTTTATAAATTTTAGGTAAAGGATCTAGATAATCTAAAAGTTCAGGGGCTTCTTCATCCATAGTATAAAAAATAAAACCATCCCAAGTATCAACCCTTACTTCTACTAGTTTTTTCTTACCAACTGGGCTTCCCTGAGGATAATCATCTTCATCCGGACATCCTATCACTTCTCCATTTAATCCAAATTGCCAGTCATGGTAAGGACAACGAAATGAATCTTGAGAGCTATTACACTCAACAAGTCTTTGACCTCTGTGAGCGCAACTATTATAGAATCCTCTTATAGAACCATCCTCTTGTCTTACTATAATTACGGACTCTTTCATTAGATCATGAACTAAATAATCACCGGGTTCTTTAATCTGAACTTCTCTGCCTGCTATAAGCCAGACTTTTGTCCACATGTGCTCCCATTCTTTCGCCATAAAATCTTTACAAAAGTAGCGATCATTTGTTATTGGATCGCCTCTAAGATTGCTAGAATCCTTACCATCCGTTGCTATTGGGTCTTTGATAATTTTATCCATCATCCTCTCAAAATAAAAAAAATTATGTTATATGAAAGCAATCGTACATTATTTTTGTTGATTTCAAAATTAAAATTTCGGAGAATAAACTTCTAATGAGCGTTAAGTTAAATAATCACGCATATCCCATTGCAACAGCTGTTAGTATATTATTTCTTTTGATTTATGCCTTTCTTGGTTTTTTAGGTATTACTCTTGGTTTTGAAACCAATGAAAGTGTAGGAGATATATCTCGTTGGTGCGAAAGAGTTAGCGGGGGAATATTTCGTGAACCCTCAAACGCAATCAGTAATATTGGATTTATGATCTCCGGTTTGTTGATGTTTAAAGTTTTATCAAAAGATAAAGAAATTGGATTAAAATTAAATCAATTTCACGGAATGACACCAATAGCAATCTTATATGCTAGCGCTGTTATCTATTTAGGTCCTGGTTCTATGCTAATGCATGGAACACATACTGAATGGGGTGAATGGGCGGATAATCTTAGTATGATTATGTATATAATTATTCCTTGGCTCCTTAATGTTAAAGATATGGGTCGTTGGTCAGTAAAACGCTTCTTTTTTGTGTATAGTTCTATTGTTATAGTCTACGCTATTTCGAGGTGGTTTTTTGGTTCTGGTCTAGGTATAAACCTTGACTTGTTTGGTGTGTCTATCAGTTTATGGATAATTTCGGAAATCCTTTATCGTTTTTGGACGCCCTTCCTTAGATGGATATCCGGCCTTTTAGGTTTCGTCGTTGCTGCTATTTTCGGAATCATGCCGACAGAAATATTCTTAAATCTACATGAATATTGGTGGATAATATTATTCTGGCTTCCTGCGGTTCTTTCTTATAGAGCGCCAAACAATAAAAGGACTTATAGCCCATGGTTTTTTGCAGGCATGCTCACTTATCTTCTTGCCTTTATTATATGGTTGCAAGGCTACCCAAATTCTCCTTATTGTAACCCAGATTCATTTATTCAACCTCATGCGATTTGGCATCTAGTTACCGCTTTATCGACATGGTGTTTCTTTAAATTCCTTAGAACAGAAGAAAAAATTAAAAATATATAAAAAAAACTTTCTTTATTAATAATAATTGCTGTAAATATGTTGAAAAAGAGAGGTTTTAAAGATGTCTGATACAGGAATTTCTTCTATTGCTAACTATATACCGAGACTAAGATTGCAAAGGAAGGCAATAGCAGAATCAAATGCCTGGATGGCGCCTAATCTTGTCGGAAAAGGGAAGGGGGCTAAAGCTATCTCTAATTGGGATGAAGACAGCGTTACTATGTCAGTTGAAGCTGCTAGACGTATATTAGGGCCAGAAGACGATAGATCACATATTGATTCATTATTTTTTGCTTCAACGACTATGCCTTATTCTGATCGCTTAAATTCTGGAATTATAAGAGCAGCACTAACTTTGGAAGAAACTACTCAATGTACCGATGTTTCATCATCAATAAAATCAGGAACTACAGCCCTAATAAACGCTTTTAACTCAGTTAATTCTGGTAAAAATTCTTATTCTCTAGTTGCCGCTTCGGACAAAAGAAAAGCAAGGGTTGCAAGCTCTCAGGAATTAAATTTTGGTGATGCAGCTACTGCAATATCTATAAGTAAAGAAAATGTTATAGCTAAATTTATAGATAGTGCCTCCCTATCAATTGATTTTATAGATCATTTTAGAGGCCCTAATGAGGAATTCGATTATAATTGGGAAGAGAGGTGGATTAGGGATGAAGGTTATTTAAAGATAATTCCCAAATTAATTAATAATTTACTTCAAGATAATGATATAAGTCCTTCAGATATAAGTAGATTTATACTTCCATGTATATTTCCACGAGTTCCACAAACAATAGCTAAAAAAACTGGGATAAACCCAGATTGTATCGTTGATAATCTTGCTGTAAGTGTTGGAGATACTGGCTCTTGTCATCCTTTAATAATGCTTACTTCAGTTCTTGAAAATAGCACTCCAGGTGAAAAAATTTTAGTTTGCTCTTTTGGTGGTGGTGGTGATGCAATTCTTCTGGAAACAACTAATTTAATAACAGATTTTACAAACATTGAGACAACCATTGATTTAATTAATAATGGAGTCGATGAAGATAACTATATGAAATATTTAACTTTTAATGATCTTGTAAAATGGGAAAAAGGAATGCGTGCTGAAATTGATAGAAAAACCGCTCTTACAACATTATATAGGCATAATGATGCCATTATTGGATTAGTGGGTGGTAAGTGTTCAAAAACTGGAACAATTCAATTTCCTGCTTCTAGGATATCAGTTAGTCCTAATAGCCCAGATTTGGATACTCAAGAACCGTATAAATTTGCTGAAAAGAAGGCCAATATTCTTTCGTGGTCTGCTGACTATCTTTCATTCTCAATTAATCCACCTAATTATTATGGTATCGTTTCCTTTGAGGAGGGTGGAAGAATTATGATGGATTTTACGGATGTAGGGGAAGGTGACGTAGAATCAGGAAAAGACGTTAAAATGGTTTTCCGTATTAAGGCTTTTGACGAGGTCAGGGGTTTTACAAGGTATTTTTGGAAAGCTGTACCTATTTAATTTAATTTGTGTTATTTAATTATTACTACTCTAATGGAGAAATAAATGGCTTCAGGAATCAAAGATAAAGTTGCGATAATCGGAATGGGATGCTCTAAGTTTGGTGAAAGATGGGACACAAGCCCAGATGATCTAATGGTGGAAGCCTATGTAGAAGCCATGGGGGATGCTGGAATAGAACCAAATCAACTAGACGCAGCTTGGTTTTCTCATCATATAGATGATATCGGATCTGGAAAGGGCGGAACTCCAATGTCGATTGCTCTTAGATTGCCAAATATTTCAGTCACAAGAGTCGAAAACTATTGTGCTTCGGGCTCTGAGGCTTTTAGAGGAGCAGTATATGCTGTAGCTGCAGGTGCTGCAGATATTGCTATAGCTTTAGGAATGGAAAAACTAAAAGATACCGGTTATGGCGGTTTACCAGCAGCAAATTATGGAACACTGGGCCCTCAAATCGGTCCTTCTGGATCAGCACCAGGTAATTTTGCACAACTTGCCTCTGCCTATACAGCAAAACATGGTGTCTCAGCTGAAGATTTAAAGAGAGCTATTGCTCATGTTTCTGTAAAAAGCCACGCAAATGGAGCATTAAATCCTAAAGCTCATTTGCAAAAAGAAGTTACAGAAGAACAAGTTATGAACGCCCCTATGATAGCAGAGCCTTTGGGTTTATTTGATTGTTGTGGGGTATCTGATGGAGCTGCGGCCGCAATAGTGACTACTCCTGAGATTGCAAAGAGTCTTGGTAAGAAAGATCTTATTAGTGTTAAAGCCTTACAGTTATCTGTTTCAAATGGTTTAGAGTCTCAACATAATAGCTGGGACGGTTCTTATTTTCATACTGTAAGAGTAGCAGCAAAAAAAGCTTATGCAGAGGCAGGCATTACAAATCCAAGAAAAGAAATCTCAATGATGGAGGTGCATGACTGTTTTTCTATTACTGAACTTGTTACCATGGAAGACTTATTCATCTCTGAAGAAGGAAATGCCGTAAATGATGTCATGGATGGATTTTATGATTCTGATGGTCAACTTCCCTGCCAGATAGATGGAGGATTAAAGTGTTTTGGTCATCCTATTGGTGCGTCAGGTTTACGTATGCTGTATGAAATGTACCTACAACTTCAAGGTAAGGCTGACAAGAGACAGTTGAGCAGCCCCTCTATAGGATTAACTCATAATCTTGGAGGACAACCAGCCAGTAATGTTTGTTCAGTCGCTATAATCGGATCTCTTTAAGACTCACTATCATTCGGATAATTGTCTTCTTTTCCTTTAAGATAACCAGAATAATGAGGTTGATCTATGCTTAGCTTTGCCATTGTAGTTCTTATAAGGTGATCTTTTAAAGAATCATCATTAATATTAATTTCACCATTTCTGATTTTCTCAGATAACAATTTATTTAATTCTTTAATGTTATCATCTTTACTAAGAATATTTTTTAATCTTGCCACTTCTTTCTCGTCGTAATCTCTTAGTAACATAATTTCTCTTAACACAATTCCTAAAGTATTTTTCGCCACATGGGCATGAAATTTATCATGTCCTTCAAGTTTGGGTATGACACTATTTTCAATAAATTCTATTACAGCTTGCAAAAGCTCTTCTATGGAAGGCTCACTTTTCATAATTTAGTCTATTAATAAAAGTCGTATTAAGTCAATTTCAGTTTCGGATGACCTCCTACCTATGGAGACCCTATCTATTGATTTATCAAAGCCGGACCTATAAATTTCTATCATGTTCAGACACATAACGCCCCATTTCAGAGTTCCTAAAATTTCCCAATATTTTGCTCTTTCTCTATCCAGTTTTTTACCTGATGATTTTTCATAAGCTATGTACATATCTTCACGACTCCCAAAGCCTCCAACGGGTAAATTAATATTGTTATAACGCCAACTGTTGACACAAATCCACGATAAATCTTCGTAAGGATCCCCTAAATGAAAAATCTCCCAATCCAAGACTCCAGAGATTCCATCTTTAGGATGGATAATTAGGTTTCCGTTTCTAAAATCTCCGTGGACCAAGGTTAGTTCATCTTGATAAGGAATATTTTTTCTTAACCATTTGAATGCTAAATCAAAAACAGGGATGGGGCTATCATGTTTAAAATAAATTTCTTCATATTTATTAATTTCATTATCGGCAGTCGAAGTGGGAATATCTATTAAATTATCAATAGGAATTTGATGAATCATGGATAAGATTTCACCGCATTGTCTTGCTAGAGTTGCTTTTATATCCTTTAAACTGTGATCCCTTACAATCCTATTACCAACAGTTAATCCTTCTAAATATTCCATAAAGAACCCTTTGCCAATGCCATAAGATTCATCGATTATGTGATAAATTTTTGGCACAGGCACACCATGCTTATAGGCAAGATTCATAATCTTTGCTTCATTATTAATGCCTATGAAGTTAGAAACAGTACTATCTTTTATCTTTCCGTCTGGAGTTCTACGAAACACTAAAAATCTATCTTCATTATTTGTTTTTAATACTAACAACCATGATTCATTGCTAGAGCCTCCCGATAGCCGTCTTAGTTCCTTAATTTCTACAAAATTAGGTTCAAACAGGGGAATTATTTCTTTTAGTTTTTTCTTAAGTTGAGACATTTTTTATATATATTTTTATAAAATCTATTATCTATAAATATTTTTATGCTACAACATAATCATGCCAAAAAATAATAAAGTGAATATCAATATTAAACCTCCTTTATTTCAAAGATTAAGAAATTATTTTCTAACAGGTTTAGTTGCTGCCGCTCCAGTAGCTATCACTATATGGGTTGCAATGTGGTTTGTACAAGTTGTTGATTCTTGGTTTGCTCCATTCATACCTAATTATTTAAGAGAATTACCTTTTAGTCTTCCAGGGCTCGGATTAATAGCTGCTCTTTTAATTCTAACAACATTAGGGTTTCTAACAGCTAATTTTTTTGGTCGCGCGATTATAGGATATGGTGAGAGTCTAGTAGAAAGATTACCTTTTATAAGAAATATATATAGTACTATTAAACAAATTTTTGAAACTGTAGCAACTCAATCTAATAAAAATTTCCAAAGCGTAGTTCTATTTGAATATCCTAGAAAAGACATATGGGCAATTGGATTCGTAACCACTGAAGCAAAAGGTGAAATTTCTGAAAAAAAGGGTGGTAATTTATTATGTATATTTGCTCCAACAACGCCTAATCCTACATCTGGATATTTATTATTTGTTCCAAAAGAAGATACAGTTGCGCTTGATATGTCAGTAGAAGAAGCAGCAAAATTAATTATTTCAGCCGGATTAGTAATTCCCGAAAAAGATTAACCAGCCTCTAGGTATTTTATAGCCCTGTCTTGATTAAACAAATGAAGTAACAATTTAAAATTTTCTGCGCTACTTCCACCATCAAGCAAACCTTTGCTTACTATGTAATTAGCATTTTTATTAGCAAGTTCTAGAAGATTTCGGTCTGTATTTAAATTTGCTATTTTAAATATATGGAAACCAGACTGTCTTGTTCCTAAGATTTCTCCGGCCCCTCTTAGAATTAAATCTTCCTCGGCTATCACAAATCCATCATTTGTCTCACGAAGAGTTTCAATTCGTTTTTTTGCATTTATTCCCAAAGGTGTCTGATATAAAAGTAAGCAGCTAGATTTATTTATACTCCTACCAACTCTACCTCTTAATTGATGCAACTGCGAAAGACCAAATCTTTCTGCATGTTCAATGATCATAACTGTAGCCTCAGGCACATCTATACCAACCTCTATAACGGTAGTGGCAACTAGGATTCTTTTATTACCAAATTTAAACTCACTCATTATTTTTTCACGCTCTTCTGATGGTATACGCCCGTGAATTAATAAAACATTATCTCCATAAACATCCTTTAAAGATAGATACCTGTCTTCTGCAGCCGCTAAATCAATTTTTTCGGATTCTTCTATTAAAGGACAAACCCAATAAGCTTTTCCGTTGTTTTTAAAAATTTTCTCGAGAGATTTAATCGTTTTACCAACGTTAGTTATAGGTTTAGCAGCAGTCTCTATTATTTGAATTCCATGAGGTTTTTCAACTATTTTAGAAACAGACATTGACCCATAAGCAGTTAATTCAAGAGTTCTCGGTATAGGAGTAGCGGTCATCAATAGTATATCTGGCGGTTTTTTTTGATTTTTTGATGTTAATGATAATCTTTGATGGACTCCAAATCTATGTTGTTCATCTATCACAACAAACCCCAGATCTTTAAAAACTACTTTTTCTTGAAAGAGGGCGTGAGTACCGATAACAATATCTAAATTTCCATTTCTCAATTCACTGTAAATTTCTTCTTTTTCAGCATTTCTTGTTTTACCAGTTATAATTTTAAGGCTTACATCATTAACGGAGCAATAATTTTTTAATGTCTCATAATGTTGAGAAGCCAATAACTCTGTTGGAGCCATAAAAGCGCATTGCTTTTTTGCATTAACCGCATGCATTAAAGTAAGAAATGCAACTATAGTTTTTCCTGAACCAACATCGCCTTGCAATAGTCTTAACATTCTTTCGGGTTGTGTCATATCATCAGTAATCTCATCAACACACATTTTCTGAGAATTAGTTAGTTCAAAGGGCAATTGATTGATGATTCGTGAAATGGAAGAGCTGTTACTTTTAATTGAGTGTCCCTGAATTTTAGAAAAATTCTTTGATATAAGACTTAGTGAAATTTGATTTGCTAAAAGCTCATCATAAGCTAAGCGCTGTCTAGATAAATTATCATGAGAAATATCTAAGCTATCTCCTGGATAGTGAACATTTTTTATAGCTTCATTAAAAGAAGGCCAGTTCATTTTTTTTAATAGATTTTTATCATTCCACTCTTGAATATCTGGAATTAAATTCAAAATTTCTAATACATTGCGCCTTATAACTTTATTCGATACTCCCTGAGTTAGTCTATAGACAGGTTCAAATTTAGGTAATTTTTTGCTTTCCTCAGCGGGAAATATATAATCTGGATGGATAATTTGCTTTGTATTTTTGTATACATCAATTTTTCCGCTAACTATAATTTCTTTTCCTATAGGAAGTAATTCTTCCAAGTAGTCCCTTCTTGCGTTAAACCAAATCAAATCAATATCTGAAGTTTCATCAGAGCAATGTACCTTATAAGGCATATTTTTTCTTCGCGAGGGAAGATGTTTATTTACTATTAAATTGAATGTAACGATACGACCTTTTTCTGCCTCAACAACATTTGGGCAATAAGCCCTATTAATAACATCAGTAGGTAAATGCCATAACAGGTCGATAACATTTTCCCCAATTAAATATTTAAGTTTATTTTTTAATCGTGGGCCAATACCTTTAAGGGTATCTAATGGTTTAAATAGCTGATATAGGGTTTCAGGTCTCATGGATATTATAAATATAACATATGATAAAAAAAATGGATGCTTATAGAAAAAAAATAATATTTCGTTCTAATCATCGGGGCATTAAAGAAATGGATTTAATTCTAGGTAATTACGCAAAAAATAATGTCGAGAGAATGAACGATAAAGAATTGAAAATGTTTGATGATCTAATTGATATACCTGATCCAGAGCTTTATGAGTGGTTTTCTAATAGAGGGACTGCATATATACCAAATAAGTTTAAAGATTTAGTAAATGACATTTTGTTAAAAATTGTAAAATAAAACAAATAATGAAGGGTATAATAAATAAAAACTTAGAAGGAATTGTTAATAATCCGAATTTTAATATTAAATTTTTAGAAGTTCCTCATGGCTCAGAATCAATATTATTAGAGCAAATTCAATCAAAATTGAAACGTAATATCATCTTCATAACAAGCGATATTAAACGTTATAATCAAATAAAAGATCTATTATCTTTTACCTTAAAGGAAGAATTTCTAACATTCCCGCAATTTGATACTTCACCGTATGATAAAATTATTCCAAATAAAAAAATATCTTCGGAAAGAATAAAGACGCTTATAGATATTAATGAATCTGATGCTAAAGATTTAATAATTCTTTCCACTGTAAGAGCCTCTGCACAGTATATTCTTAGCAAAGATGATTGTTTAGAAAGAACATTTGAACTAAAAGTTGGAATGAGTCTAAACACAGAGGATTTAGCAACTTATTTTATAAGTAATGGCTACATTAAAACTGAAACTGTAAGAGAGTATGGAGACTTTTCTGTTAGAGGTGGAATAATTGATTTTTATTCACCATCTAATAAACCTGTGCGCTTAGATTTTTTCGGTAATACAGTTGATGCTATAAAAATATTTGATACATCAAGTCAGGTCTCAATAAAAAATTTAAATGCAGTAAAAATTTATCCTAATACTGAAATCTGCCTTAATGATAAATCTGTAGAATTATTTAGGACACGATTTAATAAAGAATTTGGCCCCAGAAAACAAGAGGCTAGGATATATAAAGATATTTCAGAAAAGATTATATTTCCAGGTATGGAGAGTTGGATGCCATTCTTTTTTAAAAGAAAGGCTACAATCCTTGACCATATAAATAATCCTTTAGTGATTTTTGATCATAATGTGAAAGATGCTTATGGGGAGTTTATTAATAATACAATTGATCATTATCTAGCAAGAATGGATTATGATAAGGTTGACTCAAATCAGAATAAAAAATATTACTGCCTAGATCCAGGTGAACTTTTTTTAGATATTAATAAATATAATCATTCTATCTCTAAATTTGAAAGAATATATTTTTCACCTTTCAATGAACCAGAAGGTTTAAATTTTTTTGGTAAGAAAATTACCAAATATTTAAAAAATAAAGAAACTAATCAAATAGATTTTGACAAACTTAAGAATGATATAGGTAATTTTAAAAAAGAAGAAAAAAAAATATTAATTGCATGTTCTAGTAGAGGTTCAATATCCAGACTTGGTCAAATTTTAGATAATCATAAGATTGAATCAACTGAAATTAACAAATGGAAAGAATATGCTGAAGGAGACATAGCAAAAGTTAAAATATCTGTAATTCCTCTAAGTGACGGTTTTGAAATCGACGAATATGTGTGTATTTCTGAACAAGATATTTTTGGAGAAAAGTTTTATAGACAAAGATCAACTAATAAAGCCAAGAAATTTATCAAGGAATTATCCAATATAATTCCTGGGGATTATGTTGTTCATATTGATCACGGTATTGGAAGATTTGAAAATTTAGAAACTATCGAGATTGAAAAATCAAAACATGAATGTTTATTATTGAAATATTCTAATAATGATCGATTATACCTGCCTGTTGAAAATTTAGAAGTAATTACAAAATATGGCTCTGAGGGTTCGGATGTATTATTAGACAAACTGGGAGGAGGTAATTGGGAAAAGAAAAAAACTAAAATTAAAAATAAAATAAAGCTCTTAGCAAAAGATCTTATAGAAATTGCTGCAAAACGAAATCTCTCAAAGGCGGATATTTTTGAATCGCCTGATGAATTTTATAATGAATTTTGCTCAAGATTTCCATATGAAGAAACTGAAGACCAAACAAATTCTATTGAAGATGTTGTTCAGGATTTAAAATCGGGAAAACCTATGGACCGTTTAATATGTGGCGATGTTGGTTTTGGCAAAACCGAAGTTGCACTAAGAGCAGCCTTCCTAGTTGCGATGAAGGGTAAGCAAGTTGCTATTCTAACGCCAACAACGTTGTTAGCAAGACAACACTTTCAAACATTTTTAGATCGTTTTTCTAATCTTCCAATACGCGTTAATGAGTTATCTAGATTGTCTTCTGATAAAAAAATGGTCATTGAAGAAATCACGAATGGTGTTTCAGATATTACAATAGGCACACATTCATTATTATCAAAGAAAATTAATTTTAAGGATCTAGGTCTTTTAATTATTGATGAAGAACAACATTTTGGTGTCAGCCATAAAGAACACTTAAAGAGGATTAAATCCGATATACATGTATTAACCTTAACGGCAACTCCCATCCCTCGAACCTTACAATTAGCTATGACAGGCGTAAGAGATTTATCAATAATTGCTACTCCTCCAGTTGATAGAAGATCCATAGGAACTTTTATTTTTGAAAATGACACTTTGGTTATCAAAGAAGCTTTAATACGGGAAAGGTATAGAGGAGGTCAGAGCTTTTATATTGTTCCAAGAATATCCGATATAAAATCTGTTACAGATTTATTAGATCGTCATCTTCCTGATTTAAATTATGTAGTTGCTCATGGTCAAATGCCTTCAAAACAATTGGAAGAAAGAACTAATGATTTTTATAAAGGTGAATACGATATTTTAGTATCTACGAGCATAATAGAATCCGGTTTAGATATCCCCAACGCTAATACACTGATCATTCACAAGTCTAACTTATTTGGTCTTTCTCAGTTATATCAAATAAGAGGAAGAGTAGGGAGGTCTAATGTTAAGGCATATTCATTAATAACTTATGAGAAAGAAAATTTACTTGGATCAAATGCATTAAAAAGGTTAGAGGCGCTCCAGTCTCTCGACTCTCTAGGGGCTGGGTTTAATCTTGCTAGTTATGATATGGATATAAGAGGATCAGGAAACCTATTGGGTGAAGAACAATCCGGCCATATAAAAGAAATTGGTCTGGAGTTATACCAAGAGATGCTCCAAGAAACAGTTTTAGAGATGAGAGATAATCCTCAAAAAGAAATTCAAGATAAGTGGTCTCCTAAAATATCACTTAATTTATCTACGTTTATACCTGAAACTTATATCGAAGATATCAATATAAGAATGGATTTTTACAGAAGATTGTCAGTAATAACAGAAAACTACGAAGTTGAAAAAATAGGAGTTGAGTTAGTCGATAGGTTTGGAAATTTACCTGACGAGGTAAAGGCTTTATTAGATATAATACTAATTAAAGTTATATGTAAAAGTATCAATATAGAAAAAATTGAATCAGGCAAAGACGGTCATTTAATTAAATTTAAAGATAATTTCTTTAAAAATACAGATGCGCTTATTGATTATGTTTCTTATTCAGATTCAAAAGTAAAATTTAAACCCAATGATAGGATATTTTTCAAAAACTCTGATAATTTGAACATAATTGAATCTATTAATAAAAATTTGGAAGACCTTGTAGAACTAAACAGATTGTGATGGAATTATTTTTTATAATTTTTCGTTTTGGTTCAATTACTCTTTAACTGACTTCCTAGATATATTGATATTATCTACATTTTTTATATTTCTGAAGTTAGGTTTTCTTTTTTCAATAAAAGCTTTAACACCTTCTTTAAACTCATCTTGATCACAAAAATACTCCTGTGTGTCTCTTTCATAGTCTAGTTGCTGATCTAGTGTTGAAATAAGAGCGTGATCATGTGCAGCCACAACTGCTTTTAACCCTCTTATTGCACTATCAGATATTCTTTTTGCTATTGATATTGCTACATCTAATAATTCATTATCTGGAACACATTTCCATATCAAGCCCCAATTATAAGCAGTTTCTGCATCAAGATCATCTCCTAGTAAAGCAAGGCCATTGGCTTTTGCTCTTCCTATAAGATTAGGAACCAACCATGATGCGCCAACATCGGGGATAATTCCCAATTGTGGAGCAAAAACTAATTTAAATTTAGCTGATTCAGCGGCAATAACTATATCCGCACACAGCGCTAAACCAACGCCTCCTCCGGCCGCTATACCATTAATAGCTGATATCACTGGTTTTTTTGAACTAACTATTGATCGAACAAGCGGATTAAAACCAACCTCCATAGCATTAGCGGTGCTTTTCCCCGATGACCATCCTTCTTCAATAGGCCAATCTCCCCCAGTTAAATCTGCTCCAGCACAGAATCCTCTGCCATTGCCAGTTAAAATTATTGAACGAATGGATTTGTCATCTTGACACTCTTCAACGCTTTTCAATATTGCTTCAACTAAAGGTCTATTTAGGCTATTAAGAACGTCAGGCCTATTAAGTGTGATGATACAAATTTCTCCATCATGAATATTTTTTTGTATAATCTTATCCATTCTTAGCTCGCTGTAAGTTAAGACGCAATTTTATCAAACAATTTGACAAAATTATCAGATGACTGGGCGCCAGTTATAATTATTTCATTATTGATAATATACGTTGGTACACCTGCAATTCCAAGATCTCGTAAAGACCATTCCTCTGCCTCAACTTCCTTACGATCCACATCATTAAGAAAAGATTCCTTTATGTCATTTTTATTGAATTTTAATTCCTCAGATATTTGTAATAAAATATCTGTATCACCTATGTTTTTTCCTTCTTCAAAATAGGCAATAAAGAGAAAGTCTAATAATTCTGACTGTTTGTTATAGGGCAGGGACCACCTTATCAACCTATGACTATTAAAAGTGTTAGGCGCTATATCTATCTTATCATAATTAAACTTTATTCCCACCTCATCACCAGCCTGGGAAATTCTTAAACCAACTTCTTTAGCAGTTTTTTCACCAAATTTTCGTTCGATATATTTCTTTCTATCTACCCCCTCTAAGGGCATCGTAGGGTCTAACTGGAAGGGTTTGTATGTAACAGAAAATTCTATATCTTTTCTCTGATCTAAAGCTGAATCAAGTTGTTTTTTTCCTATATAACACCAAGGGCAAACTGTATCGGATATTACATCTATTATAATCATTCTTATTTTATTCCTAATTTATTTGCTAATTTTAGTTTCGAAAGGCATAACTGTCCATAATGGAAAATAATTTAAATTTTCTAGTAGATAGTCATTGTCACTTGATATTTGACGATTATAAAGACGATATTGAGCAAGTGATTGAAAGAGCCTTTGATGCTGGAGTAAAGGGATTAGTAGTTATCTCAACACAAGAAAAAGAATTTGATTCAATTATTAATTTGTCTGAAAAATATGAGAATATCTATTGTAGTATTGGTATTCATCCACATTCAGCTTCCGAGCATAAAAATATTTCTGTAGACAGAATTATTGATTTATCAAAACATGATAAAGTTATTGGTATAGGTGAAACCGGATTGGATTTTTTTTATGAAAATTCAGAAAAAGAGATTCAAATAAATCTATTTAAAAAACACATAAAAATTTCTAGAGAAACTAGATTACCTTTAATAATCCACACCAGGGATGCAGATGAGGAGACTTGCGGACTCTTAGAGAATGAATACAAAAGAGGAAAATTCAGCGGTCTAATTCATTGTTTTACTGCAGGACAAAAAATGGCGGAAGTTGCTTTAAATCTCGGATTCTATATATCATTGTCAGGAATAGTTACATTTAAAAATGCTAGTGAGCTCAGAGAAACTATCAAGGATTTACCTTTAGACAGGATAATTGTTGAAACAGATTCTCCCTATCTTTCACCTGAACCCGTAAGAGGTAAAAGGAATGAACCATCAAATGTAGTTCATACAGCAAAATATTTAGCTAATTTTTATCAGGTATCAGAAGAAGATTTTTTCAATATTACTACTAGTAATTTTCTTAAAATCTTTAAAAAAGCAAAAAAAGAACATATCTATGGCTGAAACACTCAAAATTACCATTTTAGGATGTGGGTCTTCTGGCGGAGTTCCAAGGATTGGAGGTGATTGGGGCAGTTGTGATCCTAATGAAAAAAAAAACATAAGGACTAGGTGCTCTCTGTTAATAGAAAAAACGTCAAAAGAAGGAAAAACCTCTGTTTTAATCGATACTTCACCTGATATGAGGCAACAATTAATAAACGCAAAGGTAATTAATTTGGATGCTATTCTTTACACGCATGATCATGCCGATCAAACAGGAGGAATAGATGATTTAAGGGCTTTTGCGTTAAGAAACAGGAAAAGAGTACCTGTATATTTGGATAAAGAAACATCAAAAAGACTAATACCAAGATTCGATTATTGCTTTAAAGATGGCGAAAAATCTGGTTATCCGGCCATCTTAGAAGAAAATAGAATCGAATTATTTAAGGAATTTATTATATCTGGATCTGGTGGAGAAATTAGTTTTCTTCCTTTCTTACAGAAACATGGAAATATTGATTCTATTGGTTTCAAATTCAATAATATAGCTTATTCAAGCGATGTAGTAGGTTTTTATGATAAATCACTAAAATACCTATATAATTTAGATTATTGGATAATAGATGCATTAAGACATTTACCTCATCCAACTCACACCCATTTAGAGCAAACGCTCAAATGGATTAAAAAGTATAAAACAAAAAAAGCTTATCTTACTAATATGCATATAGATTTAGACTATAATTACCTTCTTGAAAACCTTCCTAAAAATGTTCTTCCTTCTTATGATAGTTTAAACTTTAAAATAGAGGTATAAGGTATATTAATTTATACATAATATATATTATGCGCAAATGATTAAACTTATTATCAAAAGATTATTGGTGGCTATACCTACCCTAATAGTAATAATAGCATTTGTTTTCATCTTAATGAGATTAGCTCCAGGTGGTCCATTTACTAACGAAAGAGCACTTCCACCGGAAATAGAAAAAAATATTCAAGCTGCTTATAATCTTGATAAATCTATACCAGAACAATTTCTAATTTATGTTTCAAATATAACTAAGGGTGATTTTGGTCCTTCATTTAAATACAAAGATTTTACAGTTAATGAGCTTATATTGAGCGGTTTTCCAGTCAGCCTTACTTTAGGTCTATCCTCCATAATTGTAGCCCTTTTTTTGGGTGTTTTTCTAGGAACTGTAGCAGGAATTAAAAGGAACACATATTTTGATCACATTATTATGAGTGTCTCTTTAATTGGCATTTGTGTCCCTAGTTTTGTTTTAGCCCCTATCCTATCTCTTTTCTTTGGTCTTTACTTGGGTCTGCTTCCTATTTCTGGCTGGAATAATGGAAATATTCTAAATCTAATTTTGCCTATAACAGCTCTGTCACTACCCCAAATTGCAGTAATTTCTAGAATGATGAGGGCTAGTACTATTGAAACTCTTAATTCAAATTTTATTAAAACCGCAAGATCAAAGGGTCTCTCTCAAAAGATTATAATCAGGAAACATGTTTTAAGGGAATCAATTCTTCCAATCATAGACTATCTAGCTCCGGCATCTGCGGGTTTAATGACAGGCTCAATAATAATAGAACAAATATTTGGATTACCAGGAATAGGAAGATATTTCGTTGTGGGGGCCCTTCAAAGAGATTACACCTTAGTAAGTGGTGTGATGATTCTATATGCCACCCTTCTCATCATTCTTATATTATTTTCAGATATTCTAAGAGCATTTCTAGACCCAAGAGTGAAATTAAAATGAATTTTGATTTATTAGATAGAGAAAGAAAAGAAAAAATTCTAAAATCTGCCCTTTCTGTTAGAGGTAGATCACTTTGGTCGGATGCAAGAAGAAGACTTTTTAAAAATAAAGCCGCAGTTACCGGTTTAATTATTTTGTCAATAATCCTTTTATTCTCCTTATTTGGGCCTCTATTCTTACAATATAAATTTGATCAAACTAATTGGGATACAATATATCAAGCTCCAAACCTTCAGAATGGCCATTATTTTGGTACCGATGGAAACGGGAGAGACTTACTCGTGAGAATTTTATACGGAGGAAGACTTAGTCTTACAATAGGTGTTATTGCCACTTTAGTGAGTGTTTTTATAGGAGTTACTTATGGAACAATTTCAGGATATCTAGGCGGTAAAATTGATATAGTTATGATGCGTATTGTCGAAATTCTTTATGCTATGCCCTACCTAATATTTGTAATAATTCTAATGGTCGTTTTTGGAAGAAATATTTATTTATTATTTATTGCTATTGGAGCAGTTGAATGGCTTACCATGGCAAGAATTGTCAGAGGGCAAACAATCTCATTGAAAGAAAAGGAATTCATAGAAACCAGCAAAGCTTTGGGTCAGTCAACTTTTCTCATTATAGTTAAACACATTATCCCTAATTTAGCCGGACCAATCATTGTTTACATAACCCTTATGGTTCCGGCAGTTATTATATTGGAGAGTTTCCTTTCATTTTTAGGTCTAGGAGTACAAGAGCCTCTTACTTCATGGGGAGTTTTAATATCTGAGGGATCAAGGGATATGGAAACCGCATGGTGGCTTTTAATTTTTCCTGGAACTTTTATGGTTTTAACCCTGGCATCTTTAAATTTTATTGGTGATGGTTTACGAGATGCCTTAGACCCAAAGGAGTATTAATTTTTTAATGAACGAAATCCTTAAAGTGACTAATTTATCAGTAAGATTTGACACTCCTGAAGGTTTATTCAGTGCAGTTAAAAATATTTCATTTGATATCAATGAAGGTAAGTGTCTAGGAATAGTTGGTGAATCCGGATCTGGGAAAACGCAAACATTCTTTTCAATTACGGGCTTGTTATCAAATAATGGGGCTTGCGATGGAAGTGCTCTCTTTAAAGGAATAAATCTATTAGGCAAAGATTCAAAAAAGATATCAAAATTAAGAGGAAAAGAAATTGGCTTTATTTTTCAAGATCCTATGACTAGTCTTACTCCCCATATGAAAATTGGCAATCAGATGATTGAAGCATTAATTTATCATGAAAAAACCGGTAAAAGGGAAGCCCTTAAAAAAGCTAAGGATATTTTAAGTATTGTTAGAATGCCTCGAATTGAAAATATCATGCAAAAATATCCTCATGAACTTTCCGGCGGAATGAAACAAAGAGTAATGATAGGAATTTCCCTGATGTGTAATCCTTCCTTAATTATTGCTGATGAGCCCACAACAGCTCTAGATGTAACGACTCAAAAAGATATATTGAATATATTTAATGAACTTAAGTTAAATAAAAATATAACCATAGCCTTAATATCTCATGACATTGGGGTAATTGCCGAGGTTTCAGACGATATAATGGTTATGAATGAAGGTAAATTAATAGAGAAAGGTTCGTGTAATCAAATATTGAAAGAACCTAAAAAAGAATACACTAAACACCTTCTATCATGCATTCCTGAATGGTTAAACTGAGATTAATATGAACAATACTGTATTAGAAGTAAAAGACTTAAAGTGTAGGTTTTTAATAAAAAATAATTTTTTTAAGAGCAATATTTATTTGGAAGCCATTAATGAGGTTACCTTTGATATTCAAAAAGGAGAAACTTTGGGTGTTGTTGGAGAATCCGGTTGTGGAAAATCAACATTATGCAGAACTATAACAAATTTGAATAATAAAAGTTCAGGAAACATTAAATGGTTCAATAAAGATCTTGATAATTATAATGCAAAAGAATTAAAGTCATTAAGAAAAAGAATACAGATAATTTTTCAAGATCCTTATGGGAGTTTGGATCCAAGGATGAACATAGGTAACATAATTAAAGAGCCAGTAGAAATTTTTAATAAGGGTCTGTCAGCAGTCGATAAAGCTTTTAAAGTCATCTCTGTAATGGATAAAGTTGGATTGTCAGAAGATCTGTATAATAGATATCCGCATGAATTATCAGGAGGACAGTGTCAAAGGGTAGGTATTGCTAGGGCTATAATAAATGAGCCAGAGGTTTTAATATGTGATGAGCCCGTTTCATCACTTGATTTATCTGTTCAGTCTCAGATTTTAGATTTATTAGATGAACTTAAATTAAATTATAATTTAACTATGGTATTTGTCAGTCATGATCTTTCTGTTATAAAAAATATAAGTGATAATGTTATAGTCATGCATGAAGGAAAAATAATTGAAAAGAATAACTCTAAAGACTTATTTAGTTGTCCCAAGGAAGAATACACAAAAAAACTAATCAAGTCAGTACCCTCCCCTATACCAATAGAGAAGAAACATGGAAATTAAATCACAAATAAAAGCACTAGTTTGGAAAATAGAAAAAAAAGTTGGAGACGCTGTAAATAAGGATGATGTTATAGTTATTCTTGAATCTATGAAAATGGAGATTCCAATTGTTTCACCATATGATGGAACAATAACATCAATAAATATTAATGAAGGTGACGAAGTTGACGAACAACAATGTGTCGCGACAATTGAATAAAATTATTGTGCTCTAGGTCCTACAGCAAGAATAGCCTCTGAGCCAGCCCTTTTTCGAGCTATATTTACTATCGCGACCCTAAGATCTTTCTCATAAACAAGGAAAATCTGATTGCCTTGTTGTTCCATAATTAAAAACCATCCGGTATCAGGCATGTGGTCCTTAAAATAGGAAAAGACTTCATTTGAACTCCTATTAGAATTGAAAAAGATTTGGCCAAACCAGTTTTCTTCGGCTCCAACTACAACAGATTTGGTTAGATCGAGGATTGTATCTGGCGGAAATGGGACATCACTAAATTGGTTTAAAATGTCTTCTTCAGTGATTTCACTAGCAAAAGGACTAATTTCTTCATTTTGTGTGCTACCTGATTGGACTATTGATCCCAGTTGGGCGCAGGAAACAAGAAAAACTGTACCTAAAACCAAAAAAGTATATCTAAACATAATAAAAGGCTCCTTAACAAAAAAAGAATCAGTTGTTATATTCGCTCCGATTACATATTTGGTCAATTCTTTACATAATTAAATAATACATAAGAGAGCCGCTAATCCCATCAAGCCCCAAGAACCAAGAGCTCCAACCATTCTACCTATATTTGATGGTCCCATTCCTTCCATGTAAATAACGCCATAGGCGTGAGCCAATCTACATCCAAAGAATAAAAAACCTAAGAAATGAACTAAACCTTCATAGCCATCGTTTTCTAAGAGCATCATCATAATGAGCATCAATGGAGCGTGTTCGACCAAGTTTCCGAAAGCACGAGATTTTTTAACTAACAAATCATCGTCACCACCTAGAGGCGTATCAACACTCATACGCTGGAAAGCTGTAAATAAAGCTAAACCGATTGCAAGAAAACCCAATAAGCCAGCCCAAAGCATAGTTCTTTCTATATCCATAATTAACTCCTTGCGCCTAATCAAGTCTGATTCGGTATAAAGCGCAAATCTTCAGAATATATTTCTATTTAATTTTTTATGTTTATAGTTACATGTATGACATTGACTTCGAAGATACTCATAGGGATGATAGCAGGTTTTGTTCTTGGTATATTTTTCAATAGCCTAAATCTTGATCATACAAACCCAATAAATTTATACCTAGTAGATGGAATTCTTGATACTGGAGGGCAAATATTTCTTTCTTTATTAAGACTTATGGTCGTTCCATTGGTTTTTTTCTCTTTAGTGAGTGGCGTTGCATCACTTGAAAATAATATGAATTTATCAGTAATTGCATCAAAAACACTTGGTTTATATCTTTTTACCACTGCAATAGCAATTTCTTTGGGTCTAATAATAGCAATATTACTTGAACCAGGAATTGGTTTAAATTTAACTACGGATAGTAATTTTATCTCTCCAGAGAAACCTCAATTAAAGGATGTAATTATCAATATATTTCCGACCAATCCAGTCAAAGCAATGGCAGAAGGAAATATGTTGCAAATTATTGTTTTTTCAATATTTTTTGGAGCAGCCTTAAGATCTATTAGTAACAAAAATAACCCTATAAAAGATATTGTAAACAAGCTAACTGATATAATTCTAAAGATGGTCTTTTTAATAATCGAAATAGCTCCTTATGGTGTATTTTGTTTAATGGGATCTCTCTTCGCAAAACAAGGAATATATATTCTAGGAGACCTATCTTATTATTTTTTTATAGTATTGGGGGTTTTGTTTATTCATGGATTATTTAC
>PCCF01000037.1 GCA_002731945.1 Rhodobiaceae bacterium
ACAACAATAGATGAAGATGCCTTAGCGCGCGTGATAGTGATATCTTCAAACGGGAAGCACTTTTGTTCCGGCATGGACCTCGGGGTTTTCAGCGCCTCAAACATTACTTCCTCAGAAAAAGAAGAAGTAAAAATGAGTGAAAGAGGAAGGCAAAGAGGAAGCTTCTATAAAAATCTTCTCAAACTTCAAGAAACTTTTAACTGTATTGATGAAGCAAGAATTCCCATCATTATGGCCATTCAAGGGGCGTGTGTCGGAGGAGGAGTAGATTTCGCCTCTGCATGCGATTTTCGATATTGCACTGAAGACGCATTCTTCTGTATTCAGGAAATAAATATAGGCATGACCGCAGATGTCGGAACCTTTCCACGCCTACAATACCTGATGCCGCTTGGACTCGTGAAAGAATTAGCATATACAGGTCGACGACTTTACGCTGAGGAAGCTCATTCGACTGGCTTAGTTAATAAAGTTTTTGAAGACAAGGAGAAAATGATTGAGCATGCAATGGAAATTGCTCAAGAGATTTCCCGAAAAACTCCCCTCGCTATCTGGGGTTCTAAAGATATGATTAATTATAACCGTGGAAGAACAATAAGAGAGGGTCTTGATAGAATCTCTTTATGGCAGAGCGGCATGTTTAACCCTGAAGCCGATATGAAAGAAGCAATGTCCTCAAATTTTGAGGAGAGAGATGCAGAATTTGAGGATTTATATCCTCTAAAAAAAGATTTAGGACTTTAAAAAACACTTTTAAATGCGAAGAGCATATTAAAATCTAATGAACCATCTTTTATGTTACCTTTATCTTTTTTGACTCCTAGCAGGAAATTAATAATCTTATCGTTGCTATTTTTTGTCCAAACAGCCTCGAATGATAATTCTCTTCCAGAAGGTCTTAAAGGAAATTGAATATCTTCAAAAAAAACATCGCCAGAATAATTTCTACCTACAGGAACTTCTATAAAGATCTTTCCCTTTTCTACTCTTGGTTCTTGATAAAGCCTAAAGGTTAATGATTCGTTTAACGAAAATATTTCTTTTACTATAAAGCCTATATCAAAACTTAATTCAGTAAGGTCAGATATTGATTGGATATAATAATTCGATTTGAGGGGTTCGCTCTCAATGGCACTAACATTAATCAAAAGATCTAATCTTTTCGAAAAAGACGTCCTATTTAATACTGAGATATACAAACTTTCTTCATCCTTAAAATTTCCAAAAGCACCGTTTGAATTATTACCCAATAAATTATTCTCTTCCTTCAAATATCCTAAGGTGAGATCAAATAGATTTTTTCTTTTGTTCATAGAGAAGGAAACAAAACCACCCATTGCCCTGCCTTCTTTGGGTATTAAAAAAGATGGCAATATCTGCCAATTCTCTCTACGTTTTGATCCTGAGTAAACATTGAATTTAATTTCTCCAATTTTGGTTTTTCTTGAAATCGTCGCGCTATATCCAGCCTCAACGCTCTTTAACCAAGGAATAGTAAAAATATTTGAATCAAAAAATGCAGACTGCAAATTGTCAATTTCGTAATACGAAAAAATATTTAATGAAGGATTTAGACCATAATCAAAAGAAAAAGAATCTTCACCAGAAAAATATTTTATGCTTGCTTCGATCAATCGCAGGCCGCGATTTCCTTCTCTATTGGTCACATCATCCCAAGACGAAAAGGAAAAAAATCCATTGGTATTTTCGTTAAAGAATTTCTTTTCTTGAAAATCCTTCATTCTTTCTATTTGTGAAAATTGTTCAATATTAGCTTTAAAGAAGGTATTTGCAGGAACCAAAAATGGTGCGGCTAACTGATCGAAAAATGAAAAATTATAACTTTTTAATCCTTTGCTTAAACCATCCCCAAAAGACTTACCTGTTATTACAAAAGATTCTGAAACTGGTAATGCAGCACTGGATAAGTGTGATGAGTTAAAGAATGAAATTGAACCCACGGGAGCAACAGCTTGTCCCAAATCTAGTGCTCCGTGACCGTAAATTTCTTCATCTGCATATAGTCCTTCTTTATTTGCTGTGAGAAAGAGTCGTTTTAAGATTTCTTTAGCTGATAATTGGGATCCAAATTTAGCAAATAAGACCGCTAAAGAACCGCTAACATGCGGTGCGGCAAAAGAAGTACCAGAAGCAAGAAGATATGCTTCAGTTGGATGATCCTTTAAATAACTCAATACGCCCTCATTCAATACCGACTTTTCTTGTTCAGTTAAAGATACATACAAATTATTAGGAATCGCAACGTTAACCCTTACCCCTGGTGCAGCTATACAGAAATCTTTTGCCACGCCACAACGATTAGAAAAATCTGCTATCATTCCTTCCTGGTCTATTGCTACAACCGCAACATTATTGTCTTTTAACTCGGGGAAGTAGTATCCCAAACCAGCTAGCCAACCCGGGTCTGTACCATCAACTTTATTACCTTCAACATCAGTTATTCCATTGTAATTTCCAGCCGACCAAACGAAAATGGTATCTTCATTATTGGCTAAGGCCTCTATAAATTTAGGAAAATTATTTCCAAATGTAGTTTTAGGATAATCAGTTATCTGACCAGTAAAACCAAAACTGTTATTAACGATTTGAACTTTTTCTGACAAATCATCATACTTTCTTGCTTCTTGAGCATCATAATAAGACCAATCAAATTTATCTATAGCTATTGGAACATATTCTCCATCTGAAGGAGGGTCACCAAGTTCAGTAGCAATAAAAAGGATTTGTGAATCGTATGCTACACCGTGCATGTTTGATGGAATATCTGCCGAATCTTTTCTAGCGGCAATAATAGAAACAGTGGCAGTACCATGGAATTTTTGCCATGCAGTAGGTTCCCGATTACCCGAATAAGTTAGTACACTATCCGGATGTAAAATACGTTCTTTTAAAAATTCATGGTGTGACCAGTCTAATGCTTCGTCAACCACTGCGACGATTGAACCTTTGCCTGTGGCATCGAGAAGGTAGGCTGAGGAGGCATTTATAGAACTTAAACCCCACTGGTTAAAGTATTCATCAGTTTCTATCGCTTTTATTATATCTGTAAATGGAAGCAAATCGTTCACAGTATCCTTTGAGCTTGTCTGTTCACTTGGTAACTCGGAAACTGGTAAATTATTTCCTCCACTCCCTCCTCCTCCACAAGAACAAATAAAGATGGATGAGATCAAACATATTATATTTCTTTTGAAAGAAAAATTACTTTCTTTTTCTAGAATCATCACTAACTTCTTTGCCAAATACTCGTTGCGGTAGTAACTATTTTTTTGTCTTTGCTCACTATTGACTTCAGATAAACAACGTCATGGGTCTTTTTTAAAACATTTGTATCAATCAAAATATTGTCACTTTCTTTAAGTGAAGAAAAATCACACAAATCGATATTTAATGAAAGAATTTCAGTTTTTTTTTCAAAAACAGATTTTGAAACGTCTTGTTTATCCTTAATAAGCGATTTAATGAGATGATCTAATAATAAATTAACTTCTGACAACAATTTCTCCTTATTAGGTTAAGGCTTACATAAAAGAAGATAAGATATCAATCATTAAAAATTATGGATTTATTTGTTGAAAAATTTTGTTTTTACGTAAAATATATCTATAAATGTTACAACAACAATTTTTTATCGTTGAGAAGATCATAATTCCTAGGAGAAAAAGATGACTAAAGAAGCAGTTATAGTATCCACCGCCAGAACAGGTTTAGCTAAATCCGGTAGAGGGGGCTTTAATATGACTCATGGAGCCGCAATGGCAGGACACGCGGTTAAACACTCTATAGAACGAGCTGGCATAGAGCCTGATGAAGTCGAAGATGTTATTATGGGATGCGGAACTCCTGAAGGTGCTACCGGTCAAAACGTTGGTAGGCTAGCAGCTATTTGGGCTGGTTGCCCTGTCACAACCTCAGGCGTAACGGTCAATAGATTTTGCTCTTCAGGGCTTCAAACTATTGCAATGGCATCAGGAAGAGTTATTGCTGAGGGAGCAGACATCGTGGTCGGAGCAGGCGTTGAGTCGATATCAATGGTTTCTATGCAAGGAATTAATCTAAAAGACATAACGGAAGAAAAATTGATGGAATCGTATCCGGCCTTATGGATGCCTATGATTGAAACGGCTGACATAGTTGCAAAGAAGTATGATATTTCAAGGGAATATCAAGATGAGTATTCCTTACAAAGCCAACAAAGAACCGCGGCGGCACAGCAGGCGGGTCTTTTTGATGATGAGATTGTGCCGATGAAGACAAAGATGAAAGTTATGGATAAGGAAACAGGTGAAGAATCAGTAGTTGAGTGCACGGTTGACAAAGACGAGTGCAATAGACCAACAACTTCTCTTGAGGGTTTGTCTTCACTACCGCCTGTAAGAGGAGAAGAACATTTCATTACAGCCGGTAACGCCTCTCAACTTTCTGACGGGGCGGCGTCGGTCGTAGTTATGGATTCTAAACTAGCAGAAAAAAAGGGGGTAGAACCTCTTGGTGCCTTTAGGGGTTTTGCCGTCGCAGGATGTGAACCAGATGAGATGGGAATAGGACCAGTTTACGCAGTGCCTAAACTTTTAGAAAGGAATAATCTTACCGTTGACGATATAGATCTATGGGAATTAAACGAAGCGTTTGCAAGTCAGACTTTATATTGCAAAGATAAGCTTGGAATTGATAATGACAAATTAAACGTAAATGGTGGATCAATTTCTATCGGCCATCCTTTTGGAATGACCGGTACCAGACTAGTTGGGCATATTCTTATTGAGGGCAAAAGAAGAAAAGCCAAAAACGTAGTAGTGACTATGTGTATCGGCGGAGGTATGGGAGCAGCTGGTTTATTTGAAGTTTATTAATTTACTTAGGCTCTTCTGAAGTTTGAATAATTAACTTACCCGTGTTTTCGCCCGTAAAAAGTTTGCTGACAGCAGCAGGTGCATTTTCAATACCTTTAACCACATCCACCTTAAATTGTATTCTGCCTTCGGAAATCCACTTTCCTAAATCTTCAATACTTTCTTCATATTTATGAAGGAAATCTGAAACTAAAAATCCTTGAACAGTTAATCTCTTCATAAGAATATTTCTGAACATTTTAGGGCCTGGATTATCCCAATTATTATACATAGATATTAAACCGCACACTGGTATTCGACCATAATTATTCATTAATGTAAGAGCAGCATCTAATATATCGCCCCCTACATTTTCAAAATAAATATCAATCCCGTTAGGGCAAGCTTTCTTGAGAGAATCTAAAACATTTTCGGTTCTATAATTTATAGCTGTATCTATACCTAAATCTGCTTTCAACCAATGACACTTTTCATCGTTTCCAACTATTCCAACGACATTACACCCTTTAATCTTTGCAATCTGACAGGCTATAGAACCAACAGCTCCAGCAGCGGCAGAAACCACCACAGTCTCTCCTGCCTTAGGTTTCCCAATATCCAATAAACCGAAATATGCAGTTGGTCCGGTAAAACCAAGGACAGATAAAAAAGTTGTCAGCGGCAAACCTTCAACAACAGGAACCTTGATAACTTCCTCGCCTGGCATCAAAAAATACTCTTGCCAACCACCATACATTCCCCCTTGAACAATATCGCCAGGCTCTATCCCAGGCGCCTTGGACTCTTCAACAACAGCTATTGATCCACCTGCCCTCATGACATCCCCTATTTCAACAGGTTCCATATACTGATCAATATCAGACATCCATATTCTGTTGGTGGGATCTAAAGAAAAATATATAGTTCTCGCCAAGACTTGATTGTTAGTGGGAATTGGAATTTCATTTTCCTTAAGCTCTAGATCGCTGTCTTTAATTTCACCTTGTGGTCTTTTTCCCAATCGCCACGCTCTATTTATCCTGTTTGAACCCTTCATTTTTTTCTCCCAAAATATTCTAATGATAATTAGTACTAAAAAAATAAAAAAAATAAAAAAAAATGAAGAAAAGATAACTTTTTTTGCTTTTGATTATTGACCTGTGAAACGAACACGCTACTATATTTTGTGTTACTCCACATGTGATACTCTATTTGTAGGGGTAAGGACCAAAAAGAAGGCAGTCTCCGGTTCTTAAAATCACATAAATAAAAGTACCAAATTTACCGTTAAGGTAACAAAGCAAAATGTCAAATTTGCTAATAGATGTTTGAGTCTTTTAAGTGAGGTAACAGATGAACAGAAGGGTAAATTTAATGCTTGCTGAAAAAGCAAAAAATCAAAAAGAAGATAAAACAAAGACTCCACCTATATTAATTTCTGGATATACTAAAGAAGAAATGGATCAACTCTACTCACAATCAAGAAATAAACGCGGTGATAAACCACCAGCAAATATGTCAAAAGAACCAAGAATGGATTTTAGTCTTGGTGAAGAAACAGTTCAACATTCTGACAAAGGAAACAAAGTAACAATAGATCCATCACGAGACTCTCTTTTAACTGATTTTGGAAAAGACACACTAACTGATAGATATCTAATGCCTGGAGAAAATTTTCAGGATCTCTTTGCTAGGGTTGCTTCTTATTATGGTGATGATAACAATCATTCCCAAAGACTATATGACTACATGTCAAAGCTTTGGTTTATGCCCGCAACACCTATACTTTCCAATGGCGGAACGGGAAGAGGATTACCAATCTCCTGTTTTCTTAATGAAGCCTCAGATAGCTTAGGAGGTATTGTAAACCTCTGGACAGAAAATGTTTGGTTGGCTGCACGTGGTGGTGGAATAGGATCTTACTGGGGAAACCTCAGATCAATAGGTGAACCTGTTGGTGGTGTAGGAAAAACAAGTGGAATAGTTCCTTTTATCCGAGTAATGGATTCCTTAACCCTTGCAATAAGCCAAGGCTCATTGAGAAGAGGTTCCGCCGCAGTATATCTGCCCGTAGACCATCCTGAAATAGAGGAATTTATTGAATTGAGGAGACCAACAGGGGGTGATCCAAACCGAAAAGCGTTAAATTTACACCATGGCGTTCAAATTACTGATGCTTTTATGAGGGCAGTTGAAGAAGGTTCCGAGTGGGACTTAAGGAGCCCCAAAGATCAAACAGTTCAAAAAACTGTACCCGCTCGCTCATTGTGGATTCGTTTGTTAACCGCAAGGGTAGAAACAGGAGAACCATATTTAGTTTTTAAGGATACTGTTAATAATCTTAGACCAGAACATCAAAAACTTGCAGGATTAGAAATTAAAACCTCAAATCTATGCAGTGAAATAACTCTTCCGACTGGAATAGATCATCATGGAGAACAAAGGACAGCGGTTTGTTGTTTGTCATCTTTAAATATCGAAAAATTTTTCGACTGGGAAAATGATGAAGACTTTATACCCGATATTATGAAATTCCTTGATAATGTTTTACAAGACTTTATTGATAATGCCCCTGAAACAATGAAAACTGCTGCATATTCGGCAATGAGAGAAAGGTCTGTTGGTCTTGGCGTTATGGGTCTCCATTCTTTTTTCCAAGAAAATAATGTTCCATGGGAAGGGGTTACTGCAAAATCTTGGAATAAAAAGTTATTTGTTCACATAAAGGAAAGAGTTGATCAAGCCTCAAAGGACCTTGCTGAAATTAAAGGTCCGTGTCCAGATGCTGAAGAATATGGAATAAGAGAAAGGTTTTCAAATAAGACAGCTATTGCTCCTACAGCATCTATATCAATAATATGTGGTGGAACAAGTCCAGGCATAGAACCAATTGCTGCAAATGTTTTTTCTCATAAAACATTGTCGGGAACTTTCACGGTGAGGAACCGCCATCTTAAAATTCTTCTTAAGGAAAAGGGCCGTGACGATGATGAAACTTGGTTATCAATATTAACTAACAAAGGGTCGGTTCTACACTTAGATTTCCTAACCGATCATGAAAAGGATGTATATAAAACTGCTATTGAACTAGACCAAAGATGGTTAGTTGATCTTGCGGCAGATAGATCAAAATTAATTGATCAAGCTCAATCAATAAATATATTTGTACCTGCAGATAGTGATAAAAGTTATATAAACGAAATCCACTATAACGCATGGAAGAAAGGAGTAAAAAGTCTATACTATTGTCGCTCACAATCTATTCAACGTGCAGAAACTGCTTCAAATCGAAACAAAGAAATTGAAGTAAAAACTTTGGATGAAATTGCTACTGAAACCGATGTGAACGAAGATGATTATGATGAATGTTTATCCTGCCAATGAGTGAAAAATGTCCCTTCTCGAAGAACGTCTAGTATACAAACCTTTCAAATATCCCTGGGCTTATGAAGCATGGCTCACGCAACAGCGAATCCATTGGTTACCTGAAGAAGTTCCACTAGCTGAAGACGTTAAAGACTGGGAAAGGATTCTATCCAAACCAGAAAAAAACCTTCTAACTCAAATATTTCGATTCTTTGTTCAAGCGGATGTGGAGGTCAATAATTGCTACATGAAACATTATTCTCAGGTTTTTAAGCCAACTGAAGTTCAAATGATGTTGGGAGCATTTTCGAATACAGAAACTATTCACATTGCCGCTTATAGCCATCTCTTAGACACAATTGGGATGGCTGAAACTGAATACAGTGCTTTTCTTGAGTACGAAGAAATGAAAAACAAGTTTGATTTCATGAGAAAATGGGGTGTTGGAACAAAAGAGAATATAGCTAAAACATTAGCGGTTTTTGGAGCTTTTACAGAAGGCGTCCAATTATTTGCATCTTTTGCTGTTTTGCTTAACTTTCCAAGGTTCAACAAGATGAAGGGAATGGGCCAAATAATCACCTGGTCAGTAAGAGATGAATCATTACACACTGAATCCGCAATTAAGCTTTTCAAGACATTCGTTGAAGAAAATCCTGAAGTCTGGAATCTGGACTTACAAAAGGATATTTATGAGGCTTGTCAATCGGTAATTGATCATGAAGATGCTTTTATTGATCTAGCTTTTGAATTAGGGGGCGTTGAAGGTTTAGAGGCCCAAGAAGTAAAAAATTATATCCGCTACATTGCTGACCGCCGGCTTACCCAATTAGGCCTTGAAGAGATTTTTAAGATTTCTCAAAATCCTTTACCTCGGATGGATGAAATGCTTGCTGGTGTGGAACATACAAACTTCTTTGAAGGAAGAGCTACAGAATATTCAAAG
>PCCF01000038.1 GCA_002731945.1 Rhodobiaceae bacterium
AGGTTGCCTTTGATCCTTCTAAGAATATTATAGAAGCTGTTGGGAAAATACGTATTGAAGAAAGTAATGGTAATATTATTACAGCTTCAAGGATTAAGCTCTCAGCGGACCTAAGCGATGGATTAATAGAACTACCAAGAATTACAACAAAAGATGGAACATCGTTATCTTCAGCGTACGCTATAAGAAGCAATAATAAGGCTACTATTCTTAGAAAAGGAATATTTAGCCCTTGTAAAGCTTGTAAAAATAAAAGAATTTCTTGGCAAGTTAAAGCTAATAGAATTATCCACGATGAAGAGAATGGAAACATTATTTATGAAGGAGCTCGCTTTGAACTTTTTGGTGTTCCAATCTTTTATGTACCAATTGCGGCCCATCCTAGTCCTGAAGTAAAAAGAAGATCAGGCTTGTTAGCTCCTTCCTTAACAAGCTCAGGAGATTTAGGGGTTGTTTTAAAGACGCCTTATTTTATAAATCTTGCTCAAAATTATGATCTAACAATAACCCCCTGGTTAGTTACTAAAGGTGCCCTTATAGTTGAAGGTGAATGGCGTCAAAAATTTAAAAACGGTGAAATTAATTTTTATGGAATAGGCGCATCGTTAAGTGATAGCTTTAAATCAAAAACGGTAAACGTTAATAATGATTGGCTTTCTGTAATCAATTCTCCATTTAATTCAGATGAAGAACTAAGTAAATTAGGTAAAAAACTTGTATATACATATGACGACAATAATCATTCAATATCAAATGTAGAAGTTTCAAATATAGATGATGGAAGACCTTCATCGATATCTGATGCAATTGGATATGATTTTAGAGGTTCGTTGAGTGCGTATGGAAAATTCATTCTAAATGATTGGGATATTAATTTTAACGGTACTTTTGTTTCTGATGATACATTTCTTAGAAGATTCAACTTAAGTGATAATACATCTTTAATGTCAAATTTATCATTTTCTAAAAATTGGTCAACAATGAAAATTCTTGTTGAAGCAACACACTTTTCTCTTCTTCTTCCAGAGGAAAATGGGTCTGAGCCATTAATTCTTCCTAGTATAAACTTCAATTGGAACCCTAAAACTAAAATATTAGGCGGGGATATAGAATTAGATCTTAATTTTCTGAATATTTACAGAAGAACAGATGGAAACACTCAACGTTTATCATTAAACGGTATTTGGAATAAAAAATATATATTTGAATCAGGAAGTCTGCTGAAATTTAAGGTTAATTTGAGAGGTGATATTTATAGGACAACAAAAAGATTGATACCAAATAATTCTTCTAGGTTATTGCCCTCAAACCCCTTCGGTAAGGAAATATCAATTGCAAGATTTTTGCCTACTATTTCTGCAGAATGGTCTATGCCTTTATTATCAACTAAAAGCTCAACTATATTAGAACCTATTATAAATGTTTCATTAGCTACTAACGATCGTGAGTACACAAAAATTCCTAACGAAGATGGTTTAGCTTTTGAACTTAATTCTACTAATATTTTTCTTTCAAATAGAATTCAGGGGTATGACAGATGGGAAAGCGGAAACAGGATCAACTATGGGTTTAGACTTTCTCATTATTGGGGTCAAAGCAGTGCAATCACTGCTATGGTTGGACAAAGTTATAGATTTTCGGATTTACAATATGCCGAGAAAGGGAACGGCATTGAAAAACACTTATCAGATCTTGTTTTTGACTTTTTATACAAACCTAATGTGAATATAGCCATTTCATATAGAGGTAGAGTAGATGAGAGGGATTTTAATTTAATTCGCTCTGAATTTGATATCCAAGGTAATTTCAAAAATTGGGGATTTAGAGCTGGTCATGCTCATTTTGATAATGAAGAAAGTTATCAGTTTACAGAACAAAAAGAAGTTAGATTAGCCAGCTTTGTAAACATAAATAATAATTGGTTTATTCAAGGTGCTATAAGGTATGATATAGAATCAAAAAACTCATTAAGAAATAGATTATCTGTTGTATATATTGATGAATGTATATCTTTTGAGTTAGGATTTAGGAGAAAATTTGCTAAATATAGAGATCTGGAACCATCTAATTCTTTTATGGTAAAATTAAATGTTTTCACTTTTGGTGGAGGAACCATTGATAACTCCGAAAGATTAAGAAAGTTATGGGAAAGAGTTGAATAAAGGAAGAAAATTGTTTTTAAAAAAATTTTTAATAAGTTGCCTGTTAATTTTAACGTTAGTCTTCTCAACTAATAATTCGAGCATGAGTCAAGATATTCAGGCCATTTCTGCTATAGTTAATGACGAAGTAATATCTCGTTATGACGTACAACAGCGAATCAAACTAATTATCGTTACCTCTGGAATACAGCCAACTCAAGAAAATGTATCAAGACTTGAGAAACAAGCTATCCGTGCGCTTGTAAATGAAAAAATTCAACTTCAAGAGGCTATAAAACTAGATGTTCCCACTAGTTCTGAAGAAATTGACCTTATGTTGAGGCGAATAGCTAGCGGGAATGAAATGTCTTCTGAGGAAATTATAAACTTTATTAGCAGTAATGGAGTTAACTCTGAAACCCTTTTGAATCAAATTAAAGCTGAATTGTTGTGGAATAAAATTGTAAGAGGAAGGTTTGGTTCATATATAAATATCAGCGAAGACGAAATTTCAATTGTTTATAACCGCACCATAGAAAGTCTAGATAGAGAGCAATATGATATTTCTGAAATTTTTATAGGATTTGAGGATAAAGAAGAAGAAGTAGATGCACTCAACTTAGCAAAAAGACTTATTGAACAGTTAAAAAATGGTGCTTCCTTCGCGCCGGTAGCACAACAATTCAGTCAAGCCTCTTCATCTGGCCAGGGTGGTTACATTGGTTGGGTTTCTGAAGGTCAGCTAAATTCAAAAATTGTTGGAGCATTAAAAGGACTCAATAATAAGCAGATTTCCGATCCTATTAAAACTGTTAATGGCTTTTACGTTGTAAGACTTAATGAAAAAGCAGAAGCAGGAGGTAAAAATTATATGAGAAATCAATATGATTTAATTTCCATTACTTTTGATATAGATAGAAAAACAGAAGCTCAAAATTTTTCTAATGATTTTATCTCCTGCAAAAGGTTGGATAGTTTGATAGAAAAATATCAAGAAAGAGAAGTCAACCTTATAGGTAAGCGAATCCTTAGCGAATTACCTACAGACCTGCATTCTGAGTTATTATCTAAAGAAGCTGGTGATGCTCTCAATTTAAGATATTCTAATGATTATATTGATCTGATACTTATTTGTGACCGCAAGGACGATATTGGAATAGAGGTTTCAAGAGAATCTATAGAAGATAATCTTTATGCTCAAAAAATGGGAATGATGTCAAGAAGGCACTTAAGGGACCTCAGACGAGACGCAGTGATCGAATATAGATAACAAAATGCCTTTAAACAAAAAGATTCCTATAGCTGTTACAATGGGAGAGCCTGGAGGAATAAATAGCGAACTAATTATCAAGACTTATAAAAACACTCAAATACCAAATTTTTTTCTCATTGCTGATCCTGAATGGATTGAAAAATCTTTGATAGCTTTAAAATTAAAATCAGAAATCAATATAATTAGCTGCCCTGAAGAATCAAAAAAGGGATTTTTAAATATTTTTCCTATTTCTAACAAAGTTAGATTTGGTTTTAAAAAATCTTATCAATCTAACGTTCCTGCAATTATTGAATCTTTAGATATAGCTATAAAACTAGCTCTTAATAAGAAGGTGGAAGGAATTGTGACTCTGCCTATATTAAAAGAAACCCTTATAAAAGCAGGTTTTAAATATCCAGGTCATACAGAATATTTGGGAGAGAAAACAGAATCAAAACCCTTGATGATCTTATTTAACGAAAAAATTAAGGTGGCTAGTTTAACTACTCATATCCCAATAAGAAAAGTGTCTGAAAAGATTACTAAAAAATCTATTTGTGATGCTATAGAAATAATGAATAAATCTCTAAGAAATGATTTTGGAATTGCTAATCCTAAGATTGTTATAAGCTCTCTTAATCCTCATGGAGGAGAAGGTGGAACAATCGGAAGTGAAGAAATAGATATAATAATTCCATCTATAATTAAGATGCAATCATTAGGTTTTGGTGTCTATGGCCCATTATCTGCTGATACTATATTCAGCGAACCCGAAGTAAATAAATACGACGCAAAAATATGTATGTTTCATGATCAAGCTCTCATTCCTGTAAAAACATTAGATTTCTATGGTACCGTTAATTTTACTGCCGGACTTCCGATTGTTAGAACCTCACCCGATCATGGAACAGCATTAAATATTGCGGGAGAAAAAGAAGCAAATGATCTAAGCCTAAGAAAAGCTATCACATTTGCCTCAATAATCTCAAAAAATAGGAAAAGAAATGAAAAAAGAACATAAAGCTTCGTTTAAAAAAGTTTTTGACAAAAATAAAATAAAACCGAAAAAAAGTTTAGGCCAAAATTTTCTTCATGATAAAAATATAATTGAAATTATCTTAAACACTGCTGATGTATCAAATAGATCGGTAATTGAAGTAGGGCCTGGGCCATGCTTACTGACTGAATTTTTATTACTAGAAAATGCTGAATTAGTTGTTGCAATAGAAAAAGACGAAACATTCTTACCTCAACTAATAGATCTCAAAAAGAGATTTTCCAGCTCATTTCAATTTTTAATTAACGATGCTCTAGATATAGATATAGATGGAATTACGAAAAATAATTATTCGGTGGTATCTAATCTTCCTTATAATATTTCTGTACCCTTTATTATTAACATGGCAAAGAAAGAATGGCCTCCTAAATGGAATCACCTAATTCTTACTGTTCAAAAAGAGGTTGCTGATAGATTGTTGGCTAAGATAGGTTCGAGAGAATACGGAAAATTGGCAATATTATTAAATTGGAGAAACAATATTGAACTTATATGTAACGTAAAACCTTCTTCTTTTTATCCAAAACCTAAAGTCATATCTTCAATTATAAAAATTACTCCCAAAAAAAATAATTTTCCAAAAACAACTTTTGAGAACTTAGAAAAGATTTTAAGGGTTGCGTTTAGCTTTAGACGAAAAACTATAAAGAATAATTTGAAGTTACTAAACTTAGATCCCGATGAAATACTCAAAAAATCAAATATACAATCTTCTTTACGACCACAAAATTTAAGTATTGAGGATTTCTGCAATTTGGCAAATTTATGTGGAACAGCATTATTATAATGAATTTCTTAAATTCTTAATAATGTTTAGGGCATTTATCTGTCTTTGGCGTTTATATCTTTCAGCAATAATGATTGAATGAATTATCTTTAAACTATCTTCAAAGTTATCATTCACTATAATATAATCATATTCAGCATAATGACTAATTTCATCAGCAGCCCTAGACATTCTCTCCTGTATAATATTATCATTATCTTGTTTCCTATTATGGAGTCTTTTTTCTAACTCCTCTACCGATGGAGGCAATACGAAAACTTTTACAAGATCTTCTTGCGTGGAGTCCATCAATTGCTGTGTTCCTTGCCAATCAATATCAAATAGGACATCAAAACCAGATTCCAAAGCTTTTTGCACCGGTGTCTTTGGTGTAGCGTAGTAAAAACCAAAAACTTTGGCATACTCTAAAAATTCTCCATCTCCCCTCATTTTTCCAAATAAATTATTATCTATAAAAAAATAGTCTTTTTCGTTCTCTTCCCCTGGTCTCGAAGGTCGTGTTGTATATGAAACAGATAAAAATATTTCTTTATCTATCTCTAATAACTTTCTCGATAACGATGTTTTCCCTGCTCCAGAAGGTGATGACAAAACCATCATGAGACCTTGTCTATTAAGATTTTGTTGTTTAGTAATCATAAATTTCCCTAATATCTTGAAAATATTACTGATGCGTTCGTTCCACCAAATCCAAAAGAATTTGATAATACAGAATTAATTTCTTTTTCTTTACTTTCATGGGGCACCAAATCAATCTTAGTATCTATTGATAAATCATCAAGATTAATAGTTGGAGGAACTATGTTATTTTTTATACTTAATATACTAAATATTGCCTCAACAGCTCCTGCAGCTCCAAGAAGATGTCCAATAGAAGATTTTGTAGACGATAAAAAATGTTCAACTCTTCCCTTAAAAGCTCTCTTTATAGCTTTTAACTCTATTTCATCCCCTTTAGGCGTTGAAGTTGCATGAGCATTAATGTAGGAAATTTCCATTAAATCTAAACCAGAATCTTTTAATGCCATCTCGGCGGCTGCAACGCCAAATATTATAAAATCATCTACCTTCCTTAGATCTTTTTGACTAAACCAATCTAGTGGGTTAAACGTTCCATCTTTGGCTGATATCCCTTTACCAATTGGAACCTCACACGCAACCCTACAAGGAAAACCATCAGGATCGAAACGTGATATTCTCTGAGCTCCAGAAAGTCCCTTTACTAAATTTTTCCAAGATGTTATTGCGTCTCCCCCTAATGGGGTTACAGCTCCAATACCTGTTACAACCACTCGACGCAAGATAATACCTTATTACAGATATTATTTAATTAGGTCTTGTTAGAATCTATAAAATTTATAGCATCACCTACTGTTAGAATATTTTCAGCTGCATCATCTGGTATTTCTATACCAAACTCTTCTTCAAAAGCCATTACAAGTTCTACTGTATCCAAACTATCCGCGCCAAGATCATCAATAAAACTTGCTGACTCAGTAACTTTTTCTGAATCAACTCCAAGATGTTCAACAACTATAGCTTGAACTTTTCCGATTGTATCGCCCATATTTCCCTCATTGTTTTTTTAATTTATGAATCTTCTGTTTGATAAAATTCACATGGGCTTTAGCACATCATTACAAGATATTCAACAGAGACTTTATTAATTCATTAATAATCCGCCATTTACATGTATTGTCTGACCTGTTAGATAACCCGATTCTTCGCTAGCTAAAAAAATAACTGCACTAGATAAATCAGCAGGCAAACCGAGTCTTTTTGAAGGAATGGCATCTAAAATCGAATTTTTTCGTTTTTCATCAAGATCCTTGGTCATATTAGTCTCAATATATCCTGGAGCAATACAATTAACAGTTATCTGTCGGGATGCTACTTCTTGAGAAAGAGATTTTGACATTCCTATTACTCCTGCTTTAGAGGCTGAATAATTAGCTTGACCAGGACCACCGGTGAACGCGACTACCGACGTGATATTTATTATTCTCCCATATCTCCTCTTTATCATCCCCTTTACAGCCAATTTTGAAATTTTAAAAACAGAAGTCAAATTTACAGCCATAACATCGTCCCACTCCTTATCGTTCATTCTAAGAAATATATTATCTTTTGTTATTCCAGCGTTATTTACTAGAATATCAATCTGACCCATTTTTTCTTCAGTCTCTTCAATAAGCATAGGAATATCTTTAGAATTTAATAAATCTGCTTTAACTAAATGATTATCCCCTTTCAGAGAGTTCTTTAAGATTTCTAGCTCATCAGTATTTCTGCCTGATAAACATACTTCGGCTCCATGAGAATTTAAAACTTTTGCTATCTCTTTTCCTATTCCCCCACTTGCACCAGTAACGAGTGCTTTCTTATTTTTTAAATCAAACATTTTATATACCTAACTAAGTTTCTTAATAAATTCTTGTAAACTATTACTATCACATATTGATAGTCTATTTAAAGAAGGTGAATTTCTTTTTGCTAAATTTGTTAAAACTGATCCAGATCCAAATTCTACAATTTCCTTAAAACCTAATTTTACAATTTTTTGCATAATTTCTCTCCAACGAACCATACCATCAACTTGATTTACTAGATTTTCCTTTAAAAGCTTAGTTTCTCTAGTTGGCTCCGCCGTAAAATTAGAGATCACGGGAATTAAAGGTGAAGTTAAATTTATTTTTTTCAACTCCTCGACCATTTTTTCCTTCGCAGGCATCATAAGGGAGCAATGAAAAGGCGCACTTACGGGAAGTTTTATTACTTTTTTAGCACCTATATTTAATAGATCTTCAATTGCATTAGTAACAGCTTCAGCTTGACCTGAAATGACTATCTGCCCTTTCGCGTTATCATTGGCAACTTCACATATTCCTCCATAATCAAATTCGAGAGCATTCTCTACCTCGTCAATATTTAGACCTAACACAGCAGCCATAATACCTTTATTTTTTGGAACAGCATTTTGCATTGCTTGCCCTCTTATTTTAAGAAGCTTAGATGAATCATATAAAGTTATACTTTCTGCCGCCGTCAACGACGTATACTCACCAAGAGAATGACCAGAAGTAATACCTGAGAACTGGTTAATGTTGTAACCTTCTTCTTTTAGGACTCTTATCATTGCAATACCAACAGCCATTATCGCGGGTTGTGCATTCTCAGTTAAAATAAGCTCTTCTTCAGGACCTTCCGTCATAATCCTATAAAGATCTTGATTTAATGCATCGTTAATTTCCTCAAATACTCTTTTAGCCCCTATAAAACTATTAGCTAAATCTTTTCCCATGCCAACAAATTGGCTCCCTTGACCCGGAAAAACTATTGCTCTCATATAATATCTCCTATTATAATCATTTAGAAACGATTCAGAATATTATAACAAGCTTGCAAATTTATTACTAATACAGTAATGAATGTTACCTTTTTAATTTTATAAAGATAACTATTGAAAGGAAACATATGCCATATTATGAGCATGTATTTATTGCGAGACCGGAAATAGCTCCTCAACAAGTTGAAGGTATCGTTGAGAGTCTAAGAAAGCTAGTTAATGATGGGGGTGGTAAACCAATATATTCTGAATATTGGGGTCTCCGTCACTTAGCATATAAAATTAATAAGAATGAAAGAGGTCATTATTCTCTTATTAGAATAGACAGTCCGAGCTCAACAATTAAAGAACTTGAAAGGGTTCAGAGTTTAAATGAGGACGTCATAAGATATATGACTATTAAGACTAAAGAACTTTCAAAAGAACCTTCGGTTATGATGAAGTCATCGGAAAAAAAGGATGTTTATTAATTAGGTATAAAACATGAATAATTTCTTACCCAACATTACACAAATACCAATGAGGAGTCCGTTTTCAAGAAGAAAGAAAACATGCCCCTTCTCTGGAGAAAATTCCCCAAAAATCGATTATAAAAACACTAAGGTATTAAAAAAATATTTATCCGAAAGAGGAAAAATAATACCAAGCCGAATAACTTCTGTTTCTGCAATAAAACAAAGAGAACTATCACAAGCTATTAAGAGATCAAGATATATGGCCCTCTTGCCTTATAAAATGGATTAAGAATGGAAGTTATACTTTTAGAAAGAATTGATCGTCTAGGTCAAATGGGAGATGTAGTTAAAGTTAAAGATGGTTATGCCAGAAACTTTTTATTACCAAAAAGAAAAGCTTTAAGAGCCTCAAAAGAGAATCTAGATTTTTTTGAAAAAGAAAAGGTTAATTTAGAGGCAAGAAACTTGAAAGAAAAGTCAGAAGCCGAAAAAATCCAAAAAAAATTAAACGAAAAGAATTTTGTAATAATAAGACAAGCTGGTGAGACTGGACAACTTTATGGCTCTGTCAGCACCAACAATATAAAAGAAGCTCTTAAAGATGGGAATTTCGAGATAGCAAAGAATCAAGTAGTCCTTGAAAAACCAATTAAAGAGCTCGGCATTCACAGCGTTGGGATAAAGTTACACCCTGAAATTGAAGCAAGAATTTTCGCAATTGTCTCTAGAACTAAGAATGAGGCTAATTCCTTAATTAAGGGTAAAGAAATTAACTTAGAGGACTTGCCAGCTACATCTTCTTCTGAAGAGGCAATAGAACTGGAGGAAGTTTTTGAAGAAGGGGCAATTCCTGAAGAACTTTCAAGTGAAGATAGCGAAGAAAAAGAACAGACAGAAGAATCTAAAAACGACGATGAAAGCCTTGCTGATGAATCTAAGGATTCTAAATAAAATTGAGATTTTTTAATTGCAATGTTGTCAATAAGTTAGGCTATTTAACCCCGATATTCACATTAATCCACAGAAGTTTTTCTTGGGTTATTTGTTTACTCTAGTTAAATTAAAGTAATGAAGAATCCTACCCCTTATTTAATCGACAAAGAAAATCAAAAATCTAAAAAATTTCCTGATTTGCCACATAATATTGACGCTGAACAGCAGCTGCTTGGCGCAATTATAAGAAATAATAATTTAGTCGAAAAATGTATTAACAATAGACTAGAAAGCAACCATTTCTTTGCGAAACATCATGGCTTAATTTATGAAAAAATAAGCAAGATGACATCAAGCGGAAAAGGAGCTTCCATAGTATTCTTAAAGACTTATTTTGAATCAGATGATGAGTTTAATTGGGATGAATACTTTGAAACTTTGGTTATGAATGCCGCTCCAAATCAACTGATAGACGATCTCTCAATTATGATTTACGATCTTGCGTTAAGAAGGCAGCTAATTGATACTGCGGAATTTTTAGAATACACCTCTTATGACTTGTCTCAAGAAGACAAAACAGCAAATGACATAATAGAAGAAACAGAAAACAAATTATTTCAAATAGAAGAGTCGGGTAAATCGGAAAAAGGTTTTATTGAGTTTGAAAGATCTCTAATAGATTCTCTTGATGCTGCAGAAGCTGCAAGAAAATCTCCAGAAGCTTTAACGGGTTTATCAACTGGTTTTTCAAGCTTAGACAAAGTTGTGGGAGGATTACAAAAATCTGATCTAATAATTTTGGCTGGCCGTCCTGCCATGGGGAAAACGGCATTGGCTACAAATGTTGCATTTAATATTGCTAAAAATTTTGATAACAATATTAGAGAAGATAAAATACAAACCAATAAAGATGGGGATATAATATCTTCTGGTGGAGTAGTGGCTTTTTTCTCATTAGAAATGTCTGCAGAACAATTAACCACTAGAATTATATCAGGAGAATCTGGAATTTCATCTAAAGATATAAGAAGTGGTAATATAAAAGAAAGTGATCATACAAA
>PCCF01000039.1 GCA_002731945.1 Rhodobiaceae bacterium
CCCCAGCTGGCTCCATATTATCTATTATTATTTGATATCTTGATTGATCTTGGTAAGTGGTAATTTTACCAGTACAAATTACTTCTAATCCTTCTTCAGGAAGTATTTGTAAATGAGGAGTTTTAGTTTTCCATATCACTCCAGAAATTACTGCATTTTCGTCTTTAATATCGAGATAAATATGCCCCGATGATGGAGTTGAAACCCTGCCGATCTCACCTCTAACTTTCACATACTCAAAATTATCTTCAATAATACTCTTAATCGCTATTGATAACTCTGAAACTGTGAATTCAAGAATATTTTTAATTTCTAAATTCATTTTTTTTTATTTATTTTTTATAAAAAACTTTTCCATTAATTCATATTCTAATTTAAATTATTCACTATGAATATACTTCTTATAGGTGGTGGAGGAAGAGAACACTCAATAGCCACAGCTTTAGCAAAAAGTGTTCTGTTAAACAAACTATATTGTTCTCCGGGTAATGCTGGAATCGATGATATAGCTGAAAGCGTTATTTTAAATATTTCAGGAAAACAAGAGGTTCTAGATTTTTGCCTCTCAAATAAAATTGGAATCGTTTTTGTAGGGCCTGAAGTTCCTTTGGTAGAAGGCCTTGTTGATTTTCTTGAGAATGAAGGTATTTTCGCTTTTGGCCCATCAAAAATTGCTAGTCAACTAGAGGGTTCAAAGAGTTTTACAAAGAAAATATGCAAGGAATATAATATCCCTACAGCACAATACAAAAGCTTTAAGGAGTTAGACAAGGCTCTTCAATATATTGAGGATCATCATTTTCCTTTAGTCATAAAAGTTGATGGCTTAGCCGCAGGTAAAGGGGTTATTATTGCAGAAGAAAAAGAAGTAGCTATATCAACAATTAATGAAATGTTTTCAGGTAAGTTTGGAGACGCAGGCAACAAAGTTGTGATTGAAGAATTTCTAGAGGGAGAAGAGGCAAGTTTTTTTATTATATCTGATGGAAAGGATTTTCTTCCTCTTACTACCGCTCAAGATCATAAGAGAATAGGAGAAATGGATGTTGGCCCAAACACAGGTGGAATGGGCGCTTATTCTCCAGCGCCAATAATGGATAAAAATCTTTGCGACGAAACTGTTGAAAAAATTATAAAGCCTACTCTTCTCGCAATGAAAAATCTAGGATCGCCTTACAAAGGTGTTTTGTATGCAGGCTTAATGATAACCAAAGATGGGCCAAAATTGATTGAATACAATGTTAGGTTTGGGGACCCGGAATGCCAAGTTATTATTCCCAGATTATGTAATGATCTATTAGAATTAATAATCCAAGTTAAGAATCAAAACCTTTGCGACGTCACTCTGAAATGGGATCCTAATTTTGCAATAACTGTAGTGATGTCTTCGGAAGGATACCCAGGATATTATGAAAATGGTTATGAGATTATCGGTTTAGAAAATGCTTCAAAATTAAATAATGTTGAGATTTTTCATGCAGGCACTAAAAAGAATAAAAATAAAATTGTTACTAATGGTGGAAGAGTTTTAAATATCAATGGATATGGAAAAACTTTAATAATGGCTAAGGATAACGCAATGCAAGCAGTAGAATTAATTAATTGGACTGGGTGTTATTATAGAAAAGATATAGGATGGAGAGCGTTGGAGAAAAAAAGAGATGAATGAAAATAATAATGAACCAACTTCATCAGAAAAATTTACTGGCACAATGCCAGTTCAAGAAAAATTAAAATTTTCACACTCAAATCTTGAAAGCTATTTAAATGAATATATTAAAGATTTTTCTGGACCCCTAGAGGTTAGAGAATTCAAAGGAGGCCAATCCAATCCAACTTATCAACTAATTACCCCTAAAAAGAAATATGTTTTGAGACGCAAACCTCCTGGAAAACTCTTGCCTTCTGCACATGCTGTAGACAGAGAATATAAAGTAATCACCGCATTAAACTCGGTAAATTATCCTGTTCCTAAAACATATTGTCTTTGTCTGGATGAGAGCGTTATAGGCACAATCTTTTATGTAATGGAAATGGTTGAAGGAAATATTTACTGGGAACCGACGCTACCCGATTGCAATAAAGATCTACGAACATCAATCTTTAGAGAAAAAAATCGTACTTTAGCTGCACTTCACAAAGTAGATTATGAAAAAATTGGACTCAATGATTTTGGAAAACCTGGAAATTATTTTGCTAGGCAGATTTCTAGATGGACTAAGCAATATATTGCTTCAGAAACCGAAAAAATTAATGAAATGAATTCACTTATCGATTGGTTACCAAATAATATTCCAGATAACGACGAAACAACTATAGTACATGGAGATTATAGACTTGATAATATGGTTTTACATAAACAAAAAGCTAAAGTTCTTGCGGTTCTAGACTGGGAACTATCAACATTAGGTCATCCTTTGGGAGACTTCACTTATCACTTAATGCAGTGGTTTATGCCAGGAGATGGAAGCGCTGCAGGAACACAAACCTTGTCCAATGTAGATTTAAAGGCTCTAGGGATTCCAACAGCTGAAGATTATACAAAAATGTATTGTGATTTTACAAGCAGGTCAGGAATAGAAAATATTGATTTTTATTTAGCATATAATTTCTTTCGACTTGCAGGAATATTGCAAGGCATTATCGGAAGAGTAAGAGACGGTACCGCTGCAAGCGAACACGCAGAAGATAGGGCAGACAGAGTAAGGCCCCTAGCTGAATCAGGTTGGTTATACGCTAAGAAAGCCGGAGCTGCTTAGTATTATTTACTCAGTATTTCAACACTTTCTTCGTTGGCAATAATCACTATGTCAGCCAAATCTATAAATAAACCATGTCCAATAACGCCTGGAATAGAATTGAGTAACTGATCAACTATATAAGGTTCTTCTATAGATCCAAGAGAGAAGTCGTAGATATAATTTCCACTATCAGTAATAAAATTAGTATTTTCACTTTTCCTAATAGAGCTTGAGCCGTAATAGCCGACCTCTTCTAATTTTCTTATAATATTTAAATTTGTAGCAGAGCTCTCATAAATTGAAACTTCTACAGGAAGTTTAAAATTTCCTAATTTATCAACTTTTTTTGAATCATCTGCAATGATAATTAATTTTTCAGAATTATATGCAACAATCTTTTCTCTCAACAAGGCTCCTCCTCCTCCTTTAATAAGAGATAAGTTACTATCGACTTCATCGGTTCCATCAATGGTTATATCTAAACTTTTTGCTTCTTGAAGTGAAGTTAAAGGAATATTAGATTCTTTAGCTAAATTTTCTGTGTCTTGTGATGTAACAACACCTTCGATATCAAATCCTTCTTTAATCTTTAAAGACAATAATTTTATAAACTCATTTGCAGTACTTCCGCTTCCAAGCCCAATTTTCATACCGGTCTCAACAAATTCTAATGCCTTTTCAGCAGCTCTTATTTTCTTTTCTAATGACATCTATATTTCTGTACCAGCCTTCATCTTATGAGCCTTTACTATTCTATCATATGCACTATTTATAATTGCTAATTTCTCATTCGCCATACCTAATAATTCCTTTGGGACGCCTTTTGCTATTAATCTATCAGGATGATTCTGAGCTACTAATTCTTTCCAAGCCTTCTGAGCAATATTAATATTAGTGCCGGAATCAAGACCTAAAACCAACCAAGGATCATCTATTTCTGAGCCCATATGACTAGCTCTTATCCTTGAAAATTCTGCGGAAGTAAACCCAAAAATACCCGCAACTCTTTCTAAAAATAGAACTTCTTTCTTGTTTACGGGGTTATCCGATTTTGCTATATGAAATAATCCATCCAAAACATTCTCCAGCACTTCCGTGTTATCTTTAAATATAACAGAGATCTGTTGGGCATAAGCTTCGTAGCCCGCAGTATCTTCCCTAGCTAGATTATAAATCTTAAAGACATTTTTTAATTCATTATCTGGAACTTCACTTAATATATCTTTAAAAGCTAACAGTTCTTTTTCAGACATTTTTCCATCGGCTGTGGACATCTTTGCCGATAGAGCAATTAAGGCAATTGCAAACGCTACATCCTCATCATCATTATCGATAACATAATGTCCTGCAACAGCTCCAACTACGGCACCAATAATACCTCCAATTAAATAACCGGCGCTAGCGCCTGCAAGTTTTCCCCATGTTGACATATTTGTAACTTAGACTGAGTCTTTTAAAGTTTCACCTTTACATAACCTGTCATCAATTAGAGTCCGAGCACCGCCTTCGAAATAATATTTCTTTGAATTTCGTTAGAACCAGCGTAGATAGTTGTTTTTCTTCCATTAAAATAATTAGGTGTGATAGTTAATGCATAGTCTGGTCCAATAGATGGCTCATTTACATTTGCAAACGTATCTTCAATAAATGGTATTGACCAATGACTTATGGCCTCAACAGAAAGCTCCTGAAGTAATTGCTGAATTTCTGTTCCTCGACATTTTAATATGGATGACTCTGGGCCTACTCTTTCTCCTGCAGAAAGAGCGGAAAAAATTCTCAATTCAACGAACTCCATAGCCTGTATTTGAATTTCACACTCATTAAGTTTGTTAATAAAATCATTATCATCAATTAAATTCCGACCGTAGCCCGTAGGTGTATCTTTAGCAATCTCACGTAAATTATTAACCGCTCTATATAAACCAGGCGAATACGCATTGCCTCTTTCAAATTCCAAAAGATATTTTGCATATGTCCAACCTTTATTCTCTTCACCTATAAGGTTTTCTTTAGGAACTCTAACATCCTCAAAGAATACTTGATTTACTTCATGATGAGGATCGGGTGTCTGCTCAAGAGTAATTAAGGGTCTTACTTCTATCCCTTTGCTAGACATATCTATTAGAATAAATGATATACCTTGCTGTGGTTTTTCAGTTTTAGTAGTCCTTACTAAGCAAAAGATCCAATCGGCATATTGTGCCATAGTAGTCCAAATTTTTGTGCCATTAACCAAGTAATAATCGCCTTTATCTTCTGCTTTACACTGCAAAGATGCTAGATCTGAACCCGATCCAGGTTCAGAATACCCCTGACACCACCAAACTTTGGTAGATAATATATCTGGTAGGAATTTTTCCTTTTGCTCATCTGTACCGAATTCCATAATAACTGGCGCTACCATCGAAAGACCGAAAGGTACGGTTCTTGGGGCTCCTTCTCTTGCCATCTCAGTTTCAAAAACATATTTTTGGGTAGCCGAAAAACCAGCGCCTCCATGTTCCTTAGGCCAATTAGGTGCTATCCATCCTTTTTTGTACAAAGCATTTTGCCATTCAACGTGCAGACCTTTTTCTACATGGCCGTTCTTAGAGAGAGATAGTTTCTTACGCATTTCATTTGTAAAAGTCTTCTTAATGAAATCTCTGACTTCATCTCTAAATCCTAAATCTTCATCACTTAAACCTAATTCCATTTCATTTATTCCTGTTATTTACCTTTAAAATCCCCATCTCTTTTCTCAAAAAAAGCTGTTATTGCTTCCTGATGATCCTCAGTTAAATGCATTAGAGCCTGCATATTAGCAGACATCTCAAGAATAGTTTCAAAGTTACTTATCATGCCCTCTCTTAGAAGCTTTTTACTCATTCTTAAAGCATCAGGAGGTTGCTTAACGATGGATTGGGCTAAATTATTTGCTTCAATCATTAATTCGCTCTCTTCAAACACCTTACTTATCAAACCGCATTCTTTGGCCTGATCAGCATTAATTAATTTACCTGTAAATAAAAGTTCGGAAGCCATTGAAAGACCTATGATTTTTGGTAATAACCAAGCCCCACCATCTCCAGGTATTAAACCAATCTTTAAAAAAGTAACACCGAAACGAGCATTTTTAGAGGCAATTCTAATATCAGCTAAACAAGCAACATCATTACCCAACCCAATAGCCGCTCCATTAACGGCCGCAATAACCGGAACTTCAATATTCCAAACGGATCTAACAATTCTGTGTATTCCGTATCGATATCTTTCTCGTAAAGCAACTGAAGACCCAGAAAAATTTCCTTTTTTTTCTTTCATATTCTTCACATTTCCTCCAGCCGAAAATGCAGCACCTACACCGGTTAAAATCACGCATCTTACATCCCTATCGTTATTAATTAAGGAAGAGGCTTCCTCAAAGTTTTTAACATCATCAGACTCACCCAAAGGATTTCTTATCTCAGGACGATTCATCGTTAGAGTGACAATGTGACCTTCTTTCTCAAATTTAAGCCATTCATTCATTTTTGAACCTTTCTAAGCTGTTGAAGCGTATTTTTTCAGATGATGATCAATATTTCCAAAAAGGTTTTCTATCATGGACAACCTTTTAAAATAATGACCGACATTTAGCTCGTCTGTCATTCCCATTCCTCCGTGGAGCTGAATGGCACTTTGTCCAATAAATTTTGCCGCTTTACATATTTGAACTTTAGCTCCTGAGGCCGCTTTTCTTCTTTCACTGTATTCTTCATGCAACTTAAGATTAACCATATACGTCATTGAAACAGATTGCTCATATTGCATAAACATATCAACCATTCTGTGTTGTAAAACTTGAAATTTTCCTATTGGTTGACCAAATTGTTTTCTTGTTTTGCAGTATTCTACCGTTGTCTCATTAAGCACACTCATAGCTCCAATAGCTTCAGCACAAACTGCCGCTATTGATTCATCAACAACTTGTTCAATTAATTCAGAGGCTTTTCCTTCTTCACCAATCAGGTTTTCTGATGAAACTTTAACATCTTCTAGAATAATTTCCGATGCTCTACTTCCATCAACAGTTGGGTAATCCCTCAAGGAAATGCCAGAGGAATCCTTATCGAGGATAAATAAGGATATACCTTCTTCATCCCTTTGATCGCCACTCGTTCTTGCTGATACAATTAATTTTTTAGACCAAGGAGCTGCAGAGACAACACATTTATAACCATTAAGAATATAATTATCTCCTTCCTTCGAAGCTTTTGTGGTGAGGTCATTCAGATTATATCTTCCTTGCGGTTCGGCATAGGCAAAAGCCCAAATATCTTCTCCTGAAATAATTTTCGGTATATATTTACTTCTTTGTTTTTCTGATGCCCTTTTAAGGAAACCTCCACAAGTAACAATCGTTTGTATATAAGGCTCTACTACTAGACCTTTTCCAAACTCTTCGACTACTATCATGAGTTCGATCGGTCCAAATCCTAATCCTCCATCATCTTCAGAAAAAGGTAAGCCTAATAAACCTAGATCGGAAAATAACTTCCAATTTTTTATTTTCATTCCTTCTTCAGATTTCACAATCTCTGTCCTTTTATCAAAATCATAATTATCTTGAATAAACGATTGTATTGTATTTCTTAATAAAGTTTGTTCTTCGCTAAATGAAAAATCCATTTATACCTCCTATAAACCCAAAACCATCTTGGCAATTATATTTCTTTGAATCTCATTAGATCCACCATAAATCGATGTTTTTCTTGTATTAAAATAATTCTGTGCTGCTCCTTGGCTATAATCTGGCCCAATAGCAAAATAATTCGTCCCTTCTCTCTCATAAGCTGGAGTAAGGTAAGGAGATGCATAACTGCCAACGGCTTCGATTGTCAACTCGGTGATTCTTTGTTGAATTTCAGTGCCTTTAATTTTTAAAATAGAAGACTCTGCTCCAGGCCCCTCCCCTTTGCTCTCTTTTGCTAAAGTTCTTAATTCGGTATATTCAAGAGCAGTTAAATCAATCTCCAGATCGGATACTTTTCTTTTAAAATCATTATCATTGATTAATGGATCACCATCTAAATATTCCGATTTGGCTATATCTTTTAATCTTTCTATTGCCTTCTTGGACCTAGCAACCCCAGCTATTCCGGTCCTTTCATTTCCA
>PCCF01000040.1 GCA_002731945.1 Rhodobiaceae bacterium
CTGTGTCAACTCCCACAGGAATGTTATCTATTAGTTCGATTGAGATTACCATATTATTATCTAAGGCTCTAAGCTGTTCCAGCTTGTTCTTTTTTTCTCTAACAGATTGTTTTAAATGAACAAACCTCTCCAAAGATTTTCTTCTGTATCCGTAAACACCAATATGATGAAAAATGCTACGCCGTAACTTCCTCATTTTTTTGTCGTCTATCGTCCGAACAAAATCATCCACTTTTTTGCTACGTTTATAATCTCTTACAATAGCCTTAACCACATTGGGATTATCACCCATATCAAAGGACTTAATATAAGCACCAAGGGTGGATATATCTGTAGATTCATCCGAGTATAATAATAAGGGAATTTTTCTGATTGCATCTTTTCTGATATCGGGTAGATCACCCTGTAAATTAATAATATTTTCATAATTCTTTTCCGGATCAAAAATATTAAGGGCTTCGTATATTCTGTCTGATCCAGATGGATGAGATGGTTCGGTTAATATAGCTTCGCCTCCATGTTTTTTTATAACTTCACATATTTCTTTATCACCGGCAGCAACTATAACATCTCCGCAATCGGCTTCTAAGGCTCTATGATAAACGTGCACAATCATGGGTAAACCTTCTATATCGGCCAAAGGCTTTCCTGGTAATCGCGAAGATTGCATTCTGCTAGGTATAATTATTACATTTTTCATATTGCTATTCTATTCGATTAAATTTATTAAGTATTCGTAAAGATTACCTCATATTCAAATAATTTTTAAAAATTATGATAAAGAGAAAAGAAACTTAAGAATGAAATTTAAAGATGCAAATAAATTTTTCTTCGCTTTAATAATTGTCTTTGCCTCACTTTGGGGGCTTAACAACATCAGCAATAAGATTTTCCAAATTGATTCGATTGATTTCATGGGTAAGGAAGAAATCTATGCCAAGGCTCTTGTCGAAGCTGAAAGGCTAAAAAGGCTTCACGATGAAGTAAATAAAGATTTATCGCTTGTTGAAAAAGCTGTTACTCATACTGTCTTGGGGAGAACTGCACTAGAAAATAAAATTAAAGAAAAGGAAGAATTTTCTAAAGAAACAAAAACAATGACAACCTTAGAGGGTGTAAAATCGGAAATAAGAATTCTTGAAAATGAGCTTAAAAATATTATCGTTAGTAAATCACATAAGATTCTTGGTAGAGATAACATACAGAGAAAAATTGATAGAAAAGAAAAAGAAATTTTAATATTAAGTGCAATAAGCTCAACATTCGCAGAAAATATTGACACAGGTGAAATGGCAATAACGTCAAGTACAACAACGGACCAAGAAATAAGCTTAGGAGAAAAACCTAAGTTGACGTTCGAGCAAATGTTAACATCGGCATCAGTCGATAAAGGAAAGAAAGTATCAATGAAATGCGTTGCATGTCATGGTTTTGAGTTTAATGGGCAAAACCGAATCGGGCCAAATTTGTGGGCTATACTGAATAAGGAAAAGGCATCAAAAGAAAACTTCAATTATTCAGATTCACTTAAATCCTTAGGAGGAAACTGGACTATTGAAGATATAAATCTTTACCTTAAAAGCCCAAGGAAATACGCCCCTGGTAATGCTATGGTATTTGCTGGTCTTAGAAAGGATAAGGATAGAGCCAATTTGATAGCTTATTTAAATTCCTTATCCGAAAACCCACTTTCACTAGTCGGTGCAGATTGATAAGGGTTACGTTACTTTTTTGTTGTTTTTATTAAATTTCGTGTTCTAATTATGTTGATTAAAGGTATTAATTTATTATTAATAAATTGATTCAAACACATTAAATCTGAAAGTAAGGGGAAAAATTGAAATCATCCAAAAAAGATATTGTTAAATCTAATCCTTCAGTGGGCGTAGATATAACAAAGGCACCAGAACCCAAGTTAGGCAACAAACCCATATTGGGCGATAGGTATACTTCTAAAGAATTTATGAAACTAGAGTGGGAAAGATTATGGACAAAAGTTTGGCAAGTCGCCGGCCTAGAGCAACAATTGGAAAAACCGGGAGATTTTTTCACTTTTGATTTTGGCCCAGAAAATATTCTTTGTGTAAAAGGCGAAGATTCAAATATTCGATGCTTTTATAATGTCTGCCAACATCGTGGCAATCAACTCGTTCAAATCGAAGAAGGAAATTTAGAAAGCTTTTCTTGTGCATATCATGCTTGGAAATTTGGTTTGGATGGGAAACTTAATTGGGTTCCCGACGAGGAGGATTTTGTTCAAGGATCACCATGCGGAAAAAGGAATCTAATAGAGATAAAGTCTGAAGTATGGCAAGGCTTCATCTGGTTTAATTTGGATCCACAATGTGACAGTTTAAAAAATTATCTTGAACCTGTGATGACGCATCTTGAAAATTATCCCATTTCTGAGATGAAAAGGACGCATTGGGTAACTGTTGAGGAAGGCAATTGGAATTGGAAATGCGTTCAAGATAACTTTAATGAATCGTACCATACTCCCTATGTTCATCCTGGTCTAAAATATATTGCCGATGAGAAGTATTATGCATGTCAGTTTGATCTTTATGAAAGTATGCACTGCCGAATGCTTATGCCTGGTTTTATACCAAGCAAGAGCGTTTATGATGAAGAAGACAAGGTTCTCGAATCCCTAGGACCGCACATGGAATATTGGGACATGAAACCAGAGGACTATAAAGGTAAGTTGCTTGAAATAAGGGGAGATATCCAAAAACAAAAACGCGATTTGGCAAAAAATAAAGGGTATGATTTTGCAAAGTTTAATGATGGTCAGTTGACGGACCACTATCACTATACAATATTTCCCAATATCTCTTTCAGTGTAAAACCTGACGGAATGCAATGGTTAAGGGGAACACCACATCCTACCGATCCCACAAAGTGTTTTTTTGATTATTGGTATCTCACCTGGTTCCCTGAAAATATTAAAGAATATTATTCACCTATGTTAAGCAAGATGACTGACATTTCTGTAAAAGCAAAAAATGTTAGAGGGAAAGTGGGAGAAATAGATGTCGGTGCTGGTATAGAAGAAGATGTAGCAATATGGCAGAGTCAACAAAAAGGTCTGAGCTCAAGAGGCTACATTGGCGACTGCATGCCTGCTCAAGAAAATAGAATACGATTTTTCCATGAAAATATTGATCGTTATCTCTTTGGGGATAGCGGTGGAGACGCTTAAGGAACGAAAATGACCAATAACCTAGAAGTAGCAGCTACAAAAATCGAAATATCTGATGTTGTTTATAAATATTGTCGAGCAATCGATAGGATGGACAGAGAACTTTTGGAATCGGTTTTTCATGAAGACTCTATCCATCATCATGGCGAATATGAAGGACCCTCTTCGGATTTTTGTAATTTTGCCTTTGATATACTTTCTGAAATGGAGTTTACGCAACACCATATCGGAAATATTTTAATCGAAGTTGATGGTGATACCGCTTGGTCTGAATCCTATTGGACGGCTTATCATCGAATTGCCAAAGGGAAAGAATCGGAGATGGGATTTTTGGCAGAACATGATTCCAGCATTGACGAGGATGTTTTTGTCGGAGGTAGATATATTGATCGGTTCGAAAAACGTGATGGACAATGGAAGATAGCCAAACGACAGGGTGTTCATGATTGGGTTAGATATGAACCCGCCAATGAGAAAGGGCAACTAGCTGCCGCGGGCCCGACTCCTAGCAGAAGTCGAAAAGATCCCGCCTATCAGAGAGATTAGAGCTTATTAAAAGTTCCTATAATTAATTTAAGAATTTACTTTCCAAGTTAACGTTTTTTAAACTTGATTTTAAATTCATGCATGGGCATGAAGAGCAAACTGAAGTTGTGTACTGGCGTCGGTAACGGTTTTTCTAATTCTATATTGCCCATTCGCTTTGTGATATATTTAAAGGAACTCATCATTTCCTGACGACCTAATGCGGCACCGGGGCAATGATGCGCACCCGAGCCAAAAGCCATATGGGCCCCCATACCTTTACGATTGAGTTCAAATTGGTGCGGACATTCAAATTTTGTCTCATCTCTATTAGCTGGACCATATCCTATCATTACAATTGCTCCTTGAGGGATCAATGTGCCGGATACTTCAACATCTCTTGTCGCCTGACGCATTAGAAACTGAACGGGGCTTTCAAATCTCAGAACCTCTTCAACGAAAGGCTTAAGGAGAGTTTCGTCCTCATAAAGTTTTTCTGCGATTTCTGGAAACCTCACTAGTGACCACATTCCGTGGTTTATAGCGCTTTGAGTTGTCTCAAATCCACCCGTGATCAATTGATGCATCAAATTCTGCAGTTCATGCATGCTGAGAGGCTCTTCGTCATCACCATGGGCATGTACCATGGCTGACATAAGATCATCATGTGGATCTTTTTTACGCTTTTCAAAAATATCGGCAAGAAACAATTGCGCTTCCAATTCAATACCGGCGTCCCGCCTGACATCTTCTTCTGTCGCAATTGGCGCCCGCGTTGCGCCAAGCATGGCATCAGCCCATTTTTTGAATGTTGCCACATCGTTACGACTCAAACCCAACTGCTCAGCAATAACAATACCCGGCATGCGCATTGCAAAATCATCGTTGAACTCACACGCTTCATCATCAATAAAATTGTCGATCAATTGATTGACGACTTCGTCAATATAAGATGTCATTTCCACAACTCGTTTTTTTGTAAATACTCTATCAACCAGTTTTCGATAACGACCATGAGTCGGCGGATCTGTTCGCTGCAATGTCTGAACATGCTCCCAACCGCCGCCGTCTGTTAATATAGATTGATGCAATTCCGCAAATTCACTTCTAGCGCTAATTTTTACATCTGAACTAAAAGTTTCGAAATCCCTCAAAGCTTGTCTTATATCATCGTACTTGGTGATAACATACATTCCCGTTTCTGGTATCTTGTAGACAGGAGATTCTCTGTGAAGCAAATCATAGAATTCGAAGGGATCACTGCTCACCATGGGATCCAGCATACTAAAGTCCTTGACAGTCAGTTCAGACATTTAACTCTCTCTCTTTAGGAACTAATAAATTCACTAATAAGTTTATACAGTATCTCTAAAGAATCAAAAAAAAGCCACCTAAAAGGTGGTCTTTAATTATTTTGGTTTTACAAAAAAACGATCCGATTGAATATTTATCAACCGGATCGTTAATTTAAATAGAGAAATTTTAATACTTAGCAGAAAACTCTATTCCGTAAGTAGCGCCTTCATTCCACCATCCACGAGATGTTAAACCACCAATAGTGGACCACCTCTGCTCTCTCTCATCAGTTATATTTTTTCCAAAAACTGAAATACTGTAATTATCAAAAGAGTAAGTTATGGTTGCGTTAAGATTATCAATACTATCAAGACTTCCAAGCGGATTATTGGAAGCTTCCGCTTCCATTTCATCTCTGAAGCGGTAAGATAATCTAGTTTTAAGATCACCGTTTCCTACTTGAGCAGTATAGGATGTAGTTATACCAAATGTATTTTCAGGAGTATTACGAGCTGTTAAACCTGAATTATCGGTAATAATATTGTCACCATTCAGATCGGCAAGATATTCGTCAAATTCTGATTTCATATATCCATAAGTCATCATAACATTCCATGCTGATGTAATTTGATACATTAGCTCTAGCTCAAGTCCCTCCATATCTAAAGATGCAGCATTACGAACAACTGTTGCAACATTTGTTAGATCGACTGGGACTAGAATAGATTCCTGTTTATCTTCATATTTAGCCATAAATGCAGCAGCATTAAAGATCATTCTACCGTCTAGCCATGTACTTTTCATACCGATTTCATAGTTTTTAACATATTCAGGTTCGTATGAAGGATCGATATTAAAGTTAGCTTGACGACCGAAGAAACCACCACTCTTAAAGCCTTCACTATAAGAACCGTAGACCATCATATCATCATTAGGTTGATATTTTAGACCAATTTTTGGAGTAGTTTCATCCCATTTACCTTGAAATGGTACAGGGTTGGTAAGTGGGGGTCTTGGATCGCCTCGTAGAGGATAATAAGGCACACCCGCATTTCCACCAAGGAAATCTTTTTCTTCTTCAGTCCAACGGAAGCCTGCTGTTAAAGTCCACTGATCATTAATAAACCAATCTCCTGAAAAGAATACCGCTATGGATTCAGTTGTTTGTTCCTGACCATTACTATTCGCAGCATCACTTTCTAAATTTCCTCCTCCGTAGCCAATTAAACGTGATAGTTGATAAAATAAATCATAAACATTCCAAAATTGTTCATAATCTACTTCCCAGTCATAAATACCAGCAACAAACTCAAATTTTTCAGAGAATTGTGAAGTTACTCTAAATTCGTGACTTGTTTGCTCCCAATCATTGAAGAAATTCATTCTTAGAAGATGAGCTGGAGAACCGTCAAAATCCTGCATATTTTGTTCATCCATATCTCGGTTTGAATATATATATGTGTAAAGGAAATTCTCTGTATTATAATTTGCAGTAACTATAGTTGTTTCATATTCATTATCACTGAAATTCGTGCCATCAGATTCAGTTATATCAGGGCCATCCTTAGCATCTTTTTCACAACCTGTTGCGGGATCAAAACCAATAAGTTGAATAGTACAAGCTAGTTCACCAATTTGGTTTCTGTTAACATAAGCACCTTGTACACTCTGATCTTCCATAATCTCATAATGAATTTTCAGATTAAACTGATCATTGGGTTCCCAAAGAGCAGCAAAACCATAATTTTTAATATCATCTCCACCAACATCTTCTTTACGAGTTGTGTTATATATATGACCATCGTGCTCAATATTCGCAGCGAATAATTTAATACCTAATTTATCTTCAACGATAGGAAGTTGAACCACTGCTTTGAAATCTTGACGGCCATTTTCACCAATCGTTGCTTTAAGATCGGCTCCATATTCCATAGTCACAGGAGTACGAATAACATTCAGTATCCCACCAGTAGTATTTTTACCATAAAGTGTTCCTTGTGGACCACGAAGTACTTCGATACGTTCAATATCAAAATTCTGTAGAAGTACACCACTTGATGTTCCCAGGAACATACCGTCCATTACAACACCAATTGCAGGTTCAAAACTTTTATCGACTTCAGATGAAGAAAC
>PCCF01000041.1 GCA_002731945.1 Rhodobiaceae bacterium
CCATGGCGGCATCTGAGGTCGGTATTGATTTTGATCAGCTCTGTTTTAATATTTTGGAAATGAGCACCCTTTAAAGTGAATTTTTTTTCTAAAAGTAAAAAAAAGAATAAGAAAGTTAAAAAAAGAGCTTTCATTAGCAGGTTATCAAAGTTAAATCTTTTTCGAGATGTTCCCGAAAAATTCTATTTTAAGATTGGTTGGATTGGTTTATTAACAATAGTTTTATTTTTATCTTTTTTTGCTCTGAATCGTCCTATTGAATTAATCAATGTTAATGGTGATTTGAAGAGAGTCTCTATCAAATCCATCAATAACCATACTAACAATCTACTTAACAAGGGATTTCTGAGTTTCAATGCATCTGAAGTTAAGGAGAAAATAGAGTCATTGGATTGGGTCGAATCAGCAGAAATTATAAGGGTCTGGCCAAATAAAATTGATATTAGAATCATGGAAGAGAGTTTGTTGGGTATATGGAACGATGATTTGATTTTGAACTCTTCAGGAAAATTATATGTTGTAGATCAACGCAGTATCCCAGCAAATCTCCCTAGACTTATCGGACCTAAAGGTTCTGAAAAAGATGTCATGAATTTATTTATTCAAATTAATAACTTACTTACAGGAAGAGGTCTTTATTTAGAGGCATTAACTCTAGATACAAGAGGATCTTGGAGTTTTACAATCAAGCCAAAAATTGAGATAAAATTAGGAAAAACAGAAATCAATCAGAAATTAGAAAGATTTTTTTTGGCTTTGGATCAATCTCTTTTGGCAAAAATTAATAAAGTTTCTTATATTGATCTTAGGTATTCAGAAGGTTTGGCTGTTGCATGGAAAAATTGACTCAATTTATAAAATTATGACAAGAAATAATGGAAATGAGATTATTGCTGCGCTTGATATTGGCACATCAAAAATTTTAGCACTGGTTGCTGAGATAAATGAGCAAGGAAAGTTAAAGGTTATTGGTTATGGAACCAAGCCGTCCAGTGGTTTAAAAAAAGGCGTGGTTGTTAATATAGAGGCAACAGTAAACTCAATTGATCAAGCCATAAGAGAAGCAGAGAAAATTGCAGGTTGCGAAATTAATACTGTTTTTGCTGGTATTGCAGGCAGTCATATCCGAAGTTTTGATGGTCATGGCATTGTCAGAATTAATGAGGGTGAGGTCTCACAAGAGGATATTGATGGCGTGATTGATGCTTCTCAAGCGATGAGTATTCCCTCGGATCAAAGAATCTTACATGTATTGCCTAAAGATTTTGTTATTGATGGCCAAGAAGGTGTTCGCGAACCAATCGGTATGTCTGGAGTTCGACTTGAAGCAGATGTTCATATTGTAACAGTCGCCCGAAGTGCTGAGCAAAATATTATTAAATCCATGGAGAGATGTGGACTGGAAGTCCAACAGATTGTTCTCGAGCAATTAGCTTCGAGCTTTTCTGTATTGTCGGATGATGAGAAAGATCTCGGTGTTTGTCTAGTGGATATTGGCGGCGGAACATCCGATATTGTAGTATTTATGGGTGGTCAAATTGTTGCAACGAAGGTAATTCCGGTTGGGGGAAATCATGTGACAAACGACATTGCTTATGCTCTTAGAACACCAGAAAAAGAAGCCGAAGAAATCAAAATTAATCACGCTTGTACCATATCAAAGATGGTCAATAAAGAAGAGCTTATCGAAGTTCCTAGTGTTGGAAATCGTTCTCCCAGACAAATAGAATTAGAACGATTGGCCTCGGTAGTGCAGGCTCGTTATGAAGAATTGTTTGCAGTGATTAATGATGAGATCGGAAAAATGAATATAGAAAAACTTAGAGCAGGAATAGTTCTTACGGGTGGAGCATCACAACTTAATGGTGCCAAAGAATTAGCTGAAGAAATATTAGAAACAGACGTCAGAGTAGGTTTCCCAAAAGATATGAATGGGACTTTTGAAAACATTAACAGACCAATCCATGCTACTGGGGTTGGATTACTTCTCTTCGCATTGGACAAATATAACAACAACCCTGATGACCTTATTAAACAAAAAGCATTGGAATCGCCTTGGATGAGAGTTATATCCTGGCTGAAGTCCAATCTTTAAGGGTTTACATTAAGAATTATCGGGAAAAGATAACAGTATAATTAATTTGTTTCATTTGTTTTTTTTATGATAACCTTGTCGTGTTTTATTTATATGATTTTAAAAGAGTTTTTATTTAACTATCTATTCATTTTTAGGCTGTGTTAAAGCAAAGAACATTATCAAATAGTGTCAGGGCTTCTGGTGTTGGTTTACATACAGGAGAAAAAATAAATATGACCTTGAGGCCAGCAGCTAAGAATGCTGGAATCACCTTTCGAAGACTTGATGTAAAACCTGTACAGCACATATCAGCTCTTGCAGAGAATGTTACCGATACAATGCTGGGTACCACCATAAGTAAAAACAATGCTTCAGTGATGACCGTGGAACATATACTAGCGGCTTTTGCAGGCCTAGGTATTGATAATGCTTTGATTGACCTGGACGGCCCTGAAGTACCAATTATGGATGGAAGTTCAGCTTCTTTTATTTTTTTGATCGAATCAGCAGGCATAGAAGAACAAAATGCATCTAAAAAATTCCTAAGAATCAAGAAAAAAGTGAGAGTAGAGGAAGATGAAAAATTTGCTGAGTTTAAGCCTTACAACGGCTATCGTATTTCATTTGAAATTGATTTTGATCATCCCATGATCAAAAGTAAGTTGACTAAATTGAGTGTAGACTTTTCAACTCTTACGTTCCTTAAAGAAATAAGTCGTGCTAGAACGTTTGGTTTTCTAAAAGAAATAGAAACCCTTCGTTCTAATAACTTGGCATTGGGAGGTAGTTTGGACAACGCGATTGTTTTAGATGACTACAGAATTTTAAATCAGGACGGTCTACGATATCAAGATGAGCTAGTGAGACATAAGATATTGGATGTAGTAGGAGATCTCTATTTGATGGGCCATATTTTAGTAGGTGAATTTAATGGCTATAAATCTGGTCATGAATTAAACAACAAATTAATCCTTAAGTTGTATACAGATCAAACAGCTTGGGAAGAGATCAAGGAGTCAGAGATAACGGATATTCCTATCTCATATTGGACATCAGCCATGGGAAGCACTTAATTTCTATTTCGAGCTGATTTTTATTTTTACAGGCACATTCCCGAATTTTTTGCACAAATTTCTTATTTCTCTTTCTTCATATCTAAGTCTTGCAGCAAACTCAGGTGAGCTTGTCTTAATAACTAATATGTCCGAGTTATTAATATATGCAGAAATTATATACTGACCAAAGTTCTTGAGATTTTTTTTCAGGTGTCTGGAGAGTGAAGATTTTTCTTGGGCAGTTTCTGATAATCCCTCAAGATTGGAATAACTTGCATTAATGATCTCGGAAATATGTTTTAGTTTATTACTGTGCACAATCTTCAAGAGTGTAGTTAGATGGCATAAATTTCTTATCCATGAGGGTATAATAACAGTAGAGTAGAATCATGAGTATTATCAAAATTGCTATGACTAACCTCCAAATTATCTAACTCAGTTAAGAGGCTGCTTTTGAAAGGATATTTCACAAAAATATTTGGTAGTAGGAATGATAGACTTTTAAGCGATTATTCAAAAATCGTGATGCAAATCAATGCACTTGAATCTGAAATGCAAAGTTTGTCAGATGGTGATCTTCAATTAAAAACAGAAGAGTTTAAATCAGAATACCTTGATAGTCCAAATTTGGATGAGCTTTTGCCAAAAGCTTTTGCTGTTGTAAGAGAAGCTTCGGTTAGAACCATAGGATTAAGGCATTTTGACGTCCAGTTAGTGGGAGGTTTGGTTCTTCATTATGGGAAAATTGCGGAAATGAAAACCGGCGAAGGTAAAACACTTGTCTCTACTTTACCTACTTATCTCAATGCTCTTACTGGGGGTGGCGTTCATATTGTCACTGTCAATGAGTACTTGGCAGGACGTGATGCTGAGTGGATGGGTCCAATTTATGATTTTCTGGGTCTAACTGTTGGTTGTATAAATAGCAGTCAGACGCAGTCCGAGAAAAGACAGGCATATCAGTGTGATATTACTTATGGTACAAATAATGAATTTGGTTTTGATTATCTCAGAGATAATCTGGCTTTTGACAAAGAGAGCCAGATGCAAAAACAACTCAATTTTGCGATCGTCGACGAAGTTGACTCCATTTTGATTGATGAAGCCAGGACTCCTTTAATTATCTCAGGCCAGGCTGATCAGGGAACTGAGCTTTATGTCAAAATGAACCAAATTGTTCCAAGACTAAAGCCAGAAATAGATGAAACTGAGGTTGGTGATTACACGGTTGATGAGAAAACTAAACAAGTTTTCCTAACCGAAGAAGGCCACAATAACGTCGAACAAATTTTAACTGAATTCAGAGTGCTAGGAGAGGGAGAAAGCTTATACGATCCCGCTAATATCAGACTCATGCACCACATCACAGCAGCACTGAGGGCCCACGCTTTGTATAAAAAAGATGTCGATTACATCGTTCAAAATAATGATGTTGTTATTGTGGATGAATTCACAGGCAGAACAATGTCAGGAAGACGATGGTCAGATGGACTGCATCAAGCTGTAGAAGCAAAAGAAGGTTTGGTGGTAAAGGAAGAAAATCAAACAGTCGCATCCATTACTTTTCAGAACTATTTTCGACTCTATCACAAATTATCTGGAATGACGGGAACAGCAGATACTGAGGCTTTTGAATTCCAGCAGATTTATGGATTGGAGGTAGTTGTGATCCCAACTCATGAAATAATGATTCGCCAAGACGACCCTGATTTAGTCTATTTAAATCAGAAGGATAAATTTACAAATATCATTGAAGATATCAAAAATCGTCAACCAAAAGGCCAACCTATTCTTGTGGGAACTGCTTCAATAGAAAATACAGAATATATATCCAAATTATTGAACCAAGAGAAGATAAAACATCAGGTTTTAAATGCTAAGGAGCACAAAAAAGAATCGTTGATTATAGCTCAGGCTGGTAAAACTGGTTCTGTTACCATTGCCACAAATATGGCAGGCAGAGGGACGGACATCGTTTTGGGTGGAAATTTAGAATCAGAATTAAAAATTGCAGGCGATGAAATAGATGACACTGAACATCAACGTCTCAAATCGGCATGGCAAGTGAATCATGATGAAGTCATTCAGCAGGGAGGGTTGCATATCATTGGAACTGAACGCCATGAATCCAGACGAATCGATAATCAATTGAGAGGTCGTTCAGGCCGACAGGGAGACCCCGGTTCCAGCCGGTTTTATCTGTCTCTGGAAGATGACTTACTTAGAATTTTCGGAGATCCAGAAAAAACTCAAACTATGTTGTCCAGAGTTGGAATGGAAGAAGGGGAAGCCGTAGAGAGCAAACTATTAACCAAACAAATTGAACGTGCACAGAGGAAAGTAGAAGCACATAATTTTGATATAAGAAAAACGCTACTTGAATACGATGATGTTGCTAATGATCAGAGATCAGTTATTTATCAATTGAGAAATGACATCTTGTCCTCCGAAAACATCAGTGATGTTTTATCTGGTATTAGTGAGGAAGTCATACAAGAGATGACAAAGCAATATATCAACTCTGATATACCTGAAGATCAATGGGATTTAGAAGGTTTGAGTAAAGCAATTAACAGTGAATTTACTATTGAAGTGGACATCGAAAATCTTGTTAATCAAGATGACTCTTTGGGAGAGGAGCAGATCTGGAAGACCGTACTTAATGAATACAATAGGCATTATGATGCAAAAGAGCAGGCGATCGGACCAAAACCAATGAGAGAGATAGAAAAAGCAGTTATGTTACAGCAACTTGATTTTCATTGGAGAGAACATCTAGGTGGAATGGACTATTTAAGACAAGGAATACACTTAAGAGGGTATGCTCAGAAAAATCCCAAGCAAGAATACAAAAGAGAGTCTTTCGATATGTTTTCATACATGATGGACCAACTTAAAAGCGGGGTTATAAGTATTTTAGCCAGAGCTCGATTCAGAGGCGAAGAAGATGCAGATACTCTTAATCAACAGACCCCAGATATGAGTGAGGTTGAGTTAAAACATAGAGATGCAAATACTTTTGAGACTCCTTCACCCAATTCATCTGATGCTCTGAATGAAGCAGCCAAGAGACCTTATGTAAGAATAGACAAGAAAATCGGACGCAATGAACCTTGCCCTTGTGGCTCAGGCAAGAAATATAAAAAATGCCATGGGGCTATCCAACAATAAAGTCATTTCATTGTAGTTGAATCATAAAAGAGAATTGTTACGTATTGCTATTGGTATTCTAAGAAATACTAAAAATGAAGTGCTCCTTGGTAAAAGAATGAAAGGCAAAGATCTAAAGGGTTACTGGGAATTTCCTGGAGGTAAAATTAAGCCTAATGAAGCTCCTGAAGAGGCTTTATTTCGAGAATTTCAGGAAGAGTTAGGAGTAGAAATTGGAAGAAGCAAGAAAATGGAATCGATTGGTTATCAATATGATCACTATGATGTTTTATTAATGCCATTTAAAATCATAGATTACGTCGGCTATCCTGCTGGCTTAGAAGGGCAGGAATTAATGTGGTGTGCTACTGATCAATTAAAGGAAATAGAAATCCTGCCTGCAGATCAGTCATTGGTTGAAAAGCTTGCTGCAGAATTGTAATTAACATAAAGAAATTTTAAAACGTATATTTTTGTTATCTTGAATTGTTTTTTCGTCGGTTATTGACCAATTCAAGAACCGTATGGAAATAAGGTGCTTTCCTCCACTAATTTCCGGAAAAACATTGTTTTTACTCAAAAAAATTCTAACCAAAGAGATTTGAGAGTTTCTTTCAACATGATGATTGTACAAGCCACTGATAGCAACAGTCGAAATTGCTTCTGAACTTTCTCTTAACAACCAAAGTATTTGATCAATGCTATCGCAAACAGGTTTTATTACCCCTACCCATTTTCTCAAATCACTTCGAGTCCTAGTTGGGCCTGAATCAAGCCAAAATTTATATTTTGGCATGTCAAACTCTGCTCTTCCTCCTGGTAAAGTGTGGCGATGAAGCAGACTGCTTACAAACTCGATATCTCTAATTTGGCCTAAATAACCTGTGCCAACTTGATCAACGTCGTTTTTTAAACCTTCTAATTGTAAATTAATTTCTTTTGCTCTTTTCTTATTTACCATTGAAGAACCTTGATACTTTGTCATTTGGAAGATATACCGGTCAAGATCAAAAAGAACTTCACGTCTAACATCTGTTCTGGAAAGAATCGAATATATTTCTAAAAGTGTATTTACTGATGATCTTATTGCCCATGTATCATCATTCTCCAGACTGTATTGAAGTCTTTTATAAAGAAACTCAACACGCATGAAAGTTCTAAGCCGTTCATTGAGTGGAAGTTCATATATATGTTCTGACATATACTAGGCTGAATCTTGATTTATGGTCATTATTATATGTTTTAATTTTGGCATCAGATTAAACTTTTTTCAGACAACTCTAAATAAGTTTCATGTAGTTGTAGAACCTTGTTTTTCAAAACATTGATAGGTGTCTTTTTCTCATTTTCGATGATATCGTCTGCAAATTTTAACCTTTCATTTCTTTCAATCTGATTGGCAATAATTTTTCTAGCATTTTTCATTGTTTCATCATCACGGTTTATTAGTCTTGCTAATTGAGTTTCCATTGAGCAATCAATTACTAAAACTCTGTCTACAAAATTTTGGTAGCCCGTTTCAATTAATAATGGGATTACTATAATTTGATAGGATTCTTGTGACGCATTTATTTTCTGATTAATTATTGCATAGACTTCCGGATGAATAATTTGTTCCAAATCTCTTTTTAACTCAGAGTTGTTGAAAATCATTGTTCTGAGTTTTTTTCTATCAAGCTTTTTGTCATCTCTAAGTATGCCTTCTCCGAAATGCTTAACAATTTTGTTGTAGGCAGATCCTTGTTTAGAAGTTATAGAATGAGCAATCGCATCTGCGTCTATAATTTCGATCCCCAAATTAGAAAATAGATTTGCAACTATAGTTTTACCAGAGGCAATTCCACCTGTTAGGCCAATTTTGAATGATCTATTCATTTTAGAAAAATCGTTGCAAGGGGTTTAATTAACTCATAGTTTAGATCAAAATACTGTAGTTAGATTTATAAGTCTCACACATTTGTCAAATAATTATATTTATACATTCAAATGAATTTACACGAGTATCAATCAAAGGAGCTTTTCTTAGATGCAGGTATCCCTATTCTTAAAGGTATGGTAGCAGATAGCCCTGAACAAGCGCGTAAAGTCGCAAAGCAATTGCAAGGAGATCAATGGGTTGTAAAAGCTCAAGTTCATGCAGGCGGACGAGGAAAGGCAGGCGGTGTTAAGTTGGCAAATAGCTTAGATGATGTTGAATTAATTGCATCTAAAATGTTGGGCTCGAGATTAATTACTAAACAAACTGATCAGATGGGGCTTCCAATTAATCTCGTTTATGTTGAGAGTGGAACACAGATCAAACTTGAATTCTATTTAAGCTTGGTGATAGATAGAACCAAGGAATCTTGGACTTTTATTGTCTCTTCCGAAGGCGGAGTTGATATTGAAATGGTTGCAGAAAAAACTCCTGAAAAGATCATAAAGTACACCGTAGACCCAATTATCGGGATTGATTCTAATCAACTGAGTTTCATGGCGGAGAAGTTGAATTTAGATGTTAATTTGAAAGAACAGTTTATAGCTATAATAAAAAAAATCTTTGTTCTTGCGAGAGATACCGATGCCAGTCAAGTTGAAATCAACCCACTCATTGTTGATCAAAACCATACTTTCGTTGCTTTAGATGCAAAAATTGTTATCGAAGATAATTCTCTTTTCCGACAATCAGCATTGGCCCTGCTCAAAGACTCTAGTCAAGAAAATGATATAGAGCTAAGGGCATCTGAGAATGGTCTAAGTTACGTGTCTCTTAGCGGAGATATTGCTTGCATGGTTAATGGAGCTGGGTTAGCCATGGCAACCATGGACCTCATTAAGATTCATGGCGGTGAGCCTGCTAATTTTCTAGATGTAGGAGGAGATGCGACTACAGCGAGAGTTACAGTTGCTTTTGAATTAATTCTGGAGAATCGAAATGTGAGAGCTATTTTAGTGAATATTTTTGGAGGTATTGTTAGGTGTGATGTTATTGCAGAAGGGATTATAGATGCGGTAAAAACGACTGATTTATCGATTCCAATTGTTGTGAGATTGGAGGGTACTAATGTTCAATCTGGGAAAGCAAAATTAATGGAATCAGGACTTGATATCATTTCCGCCGACGATTTATCTGATGCGGCAGAAAAGGTGGTCAAGTCTGCAACAAATTATAAGGAATCAAGTTGAGTATATTGGTTGATAGTAATTCTAAGATTATTTGCCAAGGCATTACTGGTAAACAAGGTACCTTCCATGCAAATCAGTGCATTCAATATGGAACAAAAATTGTTGGGGGTGTAACACCGGGCAAAGGTAAGCAGGAACATCTAGGTGTTCCAGTGTTTGATACTGTCAGGGAGGCTAAAAGAGAAACTGATGCTGATGTTAGTGTTATTTTTGTTCCAGCACCATATGCGGCAGAAGCCATTGTTGCAGCTGTGGATGCAAAGATTGAGCTCATTGTTTGTATCACTGAAGGCATACCAGTCCAAGATATGATTAATGTGAAGAGCAAAATTAAAAATTCTAATTCCAAATTAATTGGTCCAAATTGTCCGGGCATTATTACCCCAGGACAAACCAAGATAGGTATTATGCCTGCTTTTATTCATCAACAAGGCTCAATAGGAATTATTTCAAGGTCTGGCACTCTAACGTATGAAGCAGTTTATCAAACCAGCAATAATGGCTTGGGACAAAGTACTTGTGTAGGCATTGGGGGCGACCCAATTAAGGGGCTTAATTTTATAGACTGTCTTGAGTTGTTTGAATCTGATGACCAAACTCAAGGGATTATATTAGTAGGAGAAATTGGTGGTTCTGATGAGGAAAAAGCAGCTGAATTTATTAAAGGAAACATAACAAAGCCAGTTGTTGCATACATCGCAGGTATTTCAGCTCCATCTGGAAAAAGAATGGGACACGCAGGCGCCATTGTGAGTGGTAAGGAAGGAACTGCAGAAGGAAAATATGAAGCGTTCAGAAAAGCTGGAGTGACTACTGTTGAGTCTCCAGCTCTCATTGGTGAGACTATGCGAAAATTAATAGCTTGATAAATTTAGTTGTAAACGGATTAAAATTACCAGAATTTATACCAAGGTTTTTTCTCTTCCAAAGAGGTTGTTTCGGAAATATCTTGATCAATATTAGCAAGGTAAATCTCTCCCGCTGTATCTGCCAAATCTCTCATCCCTAATTTCTCATAGGATTCAGCTATTATTCTCAGTGATTCAACCGTAGCAGGAGCACCGTTGTATTGTTCAATTGAGTATTTAGCTCGATTGATTGCTGCAACGTAGGCACCCCTTTCCATATAATGACTGGCTACATGATTTTCATACTTGGCAAGTCTATTCCTTAAAAAAATCATTCTTTGTTTGGCATCTTCTACATAAATACTATTTGGGTATCTCCGAATTAACTGTGCAAATACAGAAAATGATTCTTCTGTTTTTGCTGGAGGTCTTTTGGTTAAATCAACATTAAAAAAATCATGATAAAATTTATGCTGCCCTTCAAAGAGTGACAAACCTCTCATGTAGAGGGCGTAATCTACTCTGGGATGGGTAGGATTTTCCTTTTCAAATTGTCTTGCTTCATCAACTGCTGATTCAAAATCTGCACTTCTGTAATAAGCATAAATCAAATCAA
>PCCF01000042.1 GCA_002731945.1 Rhodobiaceae bacterium
AGGAGAATCGTTCAGATTTGGTTATTTTGGATGCAAATCATGTTGATGAAGGACCTATTGCTAAAGCACAACTACCCCACAGAGTACCATACGGTTTCCATGGATGGTTCGAAAATAGAGCATAAAAGATACTAAAATGAAACAAGTTTTAAAGGTTGGCTTCTTAAGCTTTTTATTGTGTTGCGGCTTATTAGATAATCTTCTTTCTCAAGAAAATAATAAGATTATTTATGATAAGAATTACTTTGAAAAATACAATATTGTCTCTGTTATTGATGCTATTAAAAGAATCCCCGGCGTTGAAGCAATTACTGAAGGAGGCGGTGGTGGATCAAGGTCAAAATTTGATCTTGCTAGCAGAAAAGAGAAGAGAGGATTTGGCTCCTCGGGCACACAAATCTTAATAAACGGTGAACGACTGTCTTCCAAAGCCAATAATGTAATGCAAACTCTTTCAAGAATTCAGGCTGACGCCCTTATAAGGATTGAAGTAATAAGGGGATCAGAAGCAGGTTTGGATGTTCGTTCTGAGGGAATTATCGTTAATGTAATTATTGATTCAAGCTCTTTGAAAAGTTCTGGAACATGGGAAACTGCGCTTAAAATCTTATCTTCTGGAAATAGTATTTGGACGGGTGAAGGCTCGTGGTCAACAAAAGTTAAAAATACCGATATCGTCATAGGTTTGAAAAGAATTGGTTTTATAAGTAGTAGAGTTTATGACGAATTCCATCTCTTTGGAGATTCGTCAATTTATCAGTATAGAAAACGTGAAACTTTTGAATTTAAATCTGGTTTCCAAGCATCAATTGACGTCTCTTCAAAATTAACTCCTATAGACACCATAAGAATCAACACTCTTATCTGGTTCGACGGATCCGCTGCTGAACCACAAAATCAAAATTACTATAGTCCTGAGGATTCTTTAAGAGAGAATCCGAGTTCTTTTATCAATTGGGATAGAACCGATTCTTTTGACGGTTGGGAATTCGGGGGCGATTGGGAGCATGACTTTAAAGGAAAACATTCATTAAAAATACGAACTGTATTATCAGAACAAAATAAACACCCCCGCGTGAGTCAATATCAAAAAATAGGAATGGGAGACCTCAGTGAAATAGGAAGGGAAATTACAGATAGAACTGAGATCGAAAGAATCTTAAGAGCCAGTATGTCGAGTTCTTTGGGTCCTAGCACTTTTGAGTACGGTTTCGAGGTTGCATTTAATAAACTTGATAGAAATTTCTTACTCTTAACTGCTGATGATCAAGGAGGGTTAATAGATACAGATTTATCCAATACTCAAGGAACAGTTGAAGAAGATCGTTATGAAGGATTCCTTTCATATAATTTTCCTATAGAAGATAATATTAGAGTTGAAATTGCCCTCAACTATGAATGGTCAGAAATTAGCCAATCTGGTGATGTTAATGAAAGTCGTGAATTTCAGTATTGGAAACCACGAATAGATTTAAAGTGGGATTATGAATCAAATCGACAGATTCGATTAACAATTGAAAGGAGTGTCGGTCAAATTGACTTTGACGATTTTATTTCAAGCTATGATGTATTTGAGGAGAGAATTAGAGCTGGAAACCCAGATTTACAACCGGATACCTCATGGGAAATACAATTGGAACATGAATGGAGACTACCTAGCGATGGAGGAGTTATTACTCTTGAAGGATTTGCAACTCAAATTGACGGTCCTGTTGAAAGGGTTCCAGTAGGTGGATATGCAGCAATCGGAAACCTCGGCACTGCTGAAAGGCAGCAGATTAAATTAGATGGAAGTTTAAGAATTGAAGATATTTTGCCTGGAGGTGTTTTTAGCTTCATGGGGTATCTTCAACATTCAGAAGTGGTTGATCCTTTAACCAAACAAAAACGAGATTTGGCTTGGTTTCCTACATGGGAATTTACGTTGGGTCTTAGACAAGATATCCCTGGAGGAAAATACAGTTGGGGAGCAAAGTATTCTAGTGTTTCAATGAAAAATATCTATGATCCTTTTCTCTGGGGACGATGGACACAGGATCCTTTTCTCGAGCTTAATTTTTCTGCAAAATTAAATCCTCGGCTAACCCTAAAGCTTAAGGCTGAAAATGTTCTTGTTGACTTTGGAACCGGAAGGAAAATTATCTATAATGGATTTAAATCTAATAATGATATTTTAGTAACAGAACACTTTAAGACCAAAGGTCATTCTCTCTTTAAAATTGAGCTTGAAGGAACGTTCTAGCTATTAACCAGTGTGTCCAGAATGGCCCATGCCTTCTTCATATTCAACTTTTCTATTTAATCGTTTGTCGATTATAGAAATTGTTAAACAAAGGACCATAAGAAATATCCCCAAGAAATATGCGAAATTATGTTGGAGCGCAAATAATTTCATACCTGTTATAGGATTTAAAACAAATCCTGCTGCATATGCACTAACTAAAATTCCTGCTGCTTTACCTTGCTCATCTTTACCGACAGCTAAGGATACACCTGTAAATAATCCGGGACCCATTAATGCCCCTCCTACTCCATACATAGCCATTGCTAGGGCCATCAAATAAAGATCTTTAGATAAAATAATAATAAATATAGCAAGAATTGAAGCAAAACTTCCAGAACGTAGAAGTGTTCCAGGTGTTGGAGAAATCTTTCTTATAATAAAGAATTGAACTATGAAAGTAGAGATTCCCATCATTATTAAGATCCTTCCTGTATAAAAAGTTGTTTCAATAGTCGTGAAACTAAACTTATCCTGAAGATACAAGGCTAGGGTTTGCATAATAATTGCTTGAGTTTGGCTTATAAATAAAGCCATAATTACAAACGTTAAAATACGAGTATCATAAGCAGTTAAATTAACTTGATGTACTCTTGCCGGAATTATGGGTTTTGTTTTCTCAGGTAAATAAATCCATATTAAAAGAGCTATTAAACCTGTAATGCCACCAAACAAAAAATACGGAACTAGGGGACCAAATAATACTGCCTGAGAAGCTAAACCCGGTCCTACAACTGTGCTTACAGCAAATGCAGAACCCATCGTCGCCATAACTCCAGATCTTTCCTTTTCAGTTGTTCGATCGGCAACGTATGCCATGGAAGCAGCATGAGTACCAGAACCTAAAAATCCAAAAAGACCTCTTGTCAAAATTAAAATAGCAAAAAGTGTTCCAAGCCCTAAAATACCAACTTCATGCAATTTAAACTCTACTCCCATGAGAATGGTAGTTATTGAATAAACTACCAAACCAAGAAGAATAATTGATTTTCTTCCTACATAATCGCTTTTTCGGCCCCAATAAGGACTCATTAACATCCAACCTAGGGCTGACAGAGAGAAAATGTATCCAATTTCCGTTGTGCTTAAACCTAAACCTCTTGCATAGGGTGGTAGCACAGATATGAAAAGTGTTTGGCTAGTTCCTATGGCAAACATGCTAAGAAAAAGAATCCTAAGACCTAGTTTTCTTTCTTCAGGAGTAGTTTTAATAGTGGCGGACATTCATTGTGTTTATATGTTGGTATGCTAAAAATCAACAAATGATTTATCCTGCATGGCTTCCCATTGCACCGTCGGCTAATCTTCCCCCATCAACATTTAGTTCGATACCAGTAACGTATTCTGCGGTGCATAAAAACAAAATAGCGTCTGCCACATGTTCTGGTAGACCCACCATCCTAATAGGGGTTTCTTGAATGAAGAAATTTTTTAAGCCTTCATCTCCATCTTCTCCACCCCCCACCATAGGAGTCCAAATAACCCCAGGATGCAAAGCGTTTACTCGGATTTTTCTTTTTGCTGTTTCCAGTGCTACTGCTTTGGTCATTGAAGTCACAGCCCCTTTAGACGCACAGTAACCTGTTCCTTCTGGTAAACCCATTTGACCCATAAGAGAAGAAACATTAATAATGGCTCCTCCATCATTCATTTCTGACAAACCATGTTTCATTCCCAACCAGGTTCCATTAATATTAACGGAACAAATCTCACTGAAGTCTTCCAAAGAAGTATCGGCAAGAGGTTTAATCCAAAACTGACCGGCATTATTCACTAAGATATCCAACGAACCATAAACTTTTTTGGTTTCCTTAACGACACTAATCCAATTTTCTTCACTTGAAATATCATGCGGTAAATAAATACATTTACCACCTTCTTTAATGACCATATCAGCAGTCTCATTACCAGCATTCTGGCTTCTGCCGGTTACTGTTAGTAAAGCTCCCTCAGCAGACAACCTTAAAGCCGTCTCCCTTCCTATGCCCACCGATGTAGCTCCGGTAATAATAGCTACTTTATTTTTTAATCTACCCATTATTTAACCTATTGTGCAATCATACCTCCATCGATCGTTAGTTCCGCTCCCGTCATAAAAATAGACTCATCTGAAACCAAAAATCTAACCGTCTCGGCAACCTCTTCAGGGGTTGCTAACCGATTGAAAGGTATGTTATTTTTAATAAATTCTTCATCAGAAAATGAAGTTTCAGAATAAGTATCAACTAATCCGGGATGAATAGAATTTACTCTAATTTTCTCAGGGCCTAACTCACATGCTCCTGCTTTAGCAAGTAAATTTACTCCTCCATGAGCTGCACTCAATGCAGAGAGATTCATTGCCCCAACTTTTGCAAGTATGGAAGACATCATAACTATAGAACCACCCTCACCGTGATTACGGATCGCCTGTGTTCCGTATTTCAATCCCAAAAAAGATCCGTTTAAACTAGTTCTGATTACATCTTGAAAATCTTCAAGACGACAGTCAGTAATGGATTCCGAAATAAAGCTGCCGGCATTGTTCACTACACTATCAAGTCTATTAAATGTTTCTAGGGTTACGCCAATTATATTTTTCCAACTTTCCTCTAATGTTACATCATGGGAAATAAATTTTGCAGATCCACCAAAATCTAAAATTTCTTTCTCTACAGTTAAACCTTCTTCTTCAGTTCTGCATGTAATAACAACATTAGCGCCTTCTTTTGCTAATAGCTTACAAGTAGCCTCTCCAATCCCTCGACCTCCTCCTGTTACAATAATGTTTTTATTTTCTAAACTCTTCATTTATTTCGCTTTCTAGAATTTCAGGAATTTGTTATCTACAAAAAAAAGGGCGGAACACCAGTTTCCGCCCTATTTTTTTATCAAAATTCTATTACCAAGAATTCCTAATTTCTAGCAGCCAAGTTGCTGGGTCGCCCCACCCTTGGAAACGTACAGAAGTTAAAGAATGTGTTCTATATGATTCATCTGTTAGGTTTCTTCCAATAAGAGCGACTGACCAATCACCGGCATCGTAAGCGATTGTGGCATCAAGCAGTTCATATTTTGGCTCTGTATCCGGAAAGGATGAAATAGTAAGATTTTGATCATCAAAACCTCTATAAGTTACATTCGTATTCAACGAATGCCCGTTAGGTAGCGGGTATTCATAAAGAAGTGTAAGAGCATAGCTTGTTTCAGGAACCCTAGCTAATTGTATTGGGGCACCTGCAGCAAGTAGATCAAGCTGAGTTCCTCCTGCCTGTGGAGCACCACCAACGCCAATCAAGCCTGAATCGACTACAGCTTCATTAATTTTTGCATCAAGGAAGCCAAGATGCAATCTAACAGTCAGGCCATCAACTGGGGGTAACCAGTGAACTGATAACTCTACTCCAGATATCTCTGTCTCATCATAATTAGCAATAAATGTATCGGTTTGACGGTAGGCGCCCTGTGTTACTAAGATTGATTGAGCCTGAAAATTTTCTGTAGTAGTTTGGAATATAGCTCCGTTTACGCGTAGTGAACCATTGAGGAACGTGTTTTTTGAACCGAGTTCAAGCAATTCTGTAACCTCAGGTTCAAAAACTCCAAAACCACAACCTTTCGATCCTGCACAAGCATGTGCTTGAGGCACAAGAGCAAAGCCTTTGGCATTCATTTCCGTAACTTTAGCTACGTTTAGAGTATCCGAAGCAGCATATCTCATAGAATATCCACCAGAACGAAAACCTCGAGCGTAACGGAAATATACAAGGCTGTCTTCGCTTGCCTGCCAATCGACAGTTGCTTCACCCATATACTCATCCCATGAATTTCCATTATCAAACCTAGGTAATACTACAGGGGCTTCATCATAAGCCGTAGAACCATATGTTGGATCTCCTCCTGGAACTATAGAGTTATATTGAGAGTGGAAAGTTTTCTTTTCATCTATGTATCGAAAACCACCCGAAATTGAAACTGTATCGGTGATATCATATTGTGCAAGTGCGAAGACTGCATAAGATTCAGTATCCTGACCAGAAGTTTGAATAACTCCTCCTGAATGCTGTTGAAGGCTGATTGAATCCTTCCACAAGTAAATTCCTGCAGTCAAATTAATTTGATCAGTAATCTGATTGTTCAACCTAATTTCTTGAGAATATTGTGTATAGTGCTGATTTCTTGCGGTATGCAATGAACCACCTAATGTCGCGGGGTTACCTTGTCCTTTTGCAAAACCTGGTAATGCGTCAAAATCTTGAAGAACATTATCGTCCAATTGAACAAAAGAAGTTGTGGAAGATAATTCCCCTAAGAGAGTATTGGTAGTAACCTGCAAGCTTAGTCTTTGAAAATCCATATCAGATTGTTCAGGATTATCAAGACTCACAACATGGGGTGGAAAAGCCTCTGTGATATTAAAGAATCCTTCGAGACCAGCAAATCCGGCAAAAGGAAATAGTCCTATTGCTGGAATGCCTGCTGTACTCAGCTCTGTAACAGTAACTCCTCCCAAAGCTTTATTACACCCATTGTTAGCTCCTGGAACCAGACCTAAGCCTGCTCCAAAGTTTCCAACACAACCCGGCCCATAAGGGTTACCAGAATAAGAAACTGGTGCCGTATCGCCTCGATCATAAAAAGCGTCAGCAATAAGATATATTTCAGTATCTTCATCAGGAGTAATCAAGAAACGAGCGCTGATTGATGCAAGATCTAATCGTCCCGAATCAGCTTCTGTTGCTCTATTGTAATAGTAACCTTGATGTTCTAATTTTCTTATGTTCCAACGGGAAGAAACTTTATCCGAAATTGGAAGGTTTAAGATTATTCCCATTTCATAGGCATCATAATTGCCGGCTGATATTTCAGTATTAAATTCAAATTCGTCTGAGGGGCGGACTCTTTCAACAACTATGTTTCCGCAAGATGTATTCTTACCGTAAACCACGCCCTGAGGACCGGAGTTAACTTGGACCTTAGCCCAGTCAAAAGCATCCAAAAGAGTGCCAGTGTTTGTACCATGAAAAAGACCATCGACAATCAACCCTACAGTTGGATTGTTAGTTTTTTCAACTCCTGCATAGCCGCAGCCTCTTACAAAGATAGCGCTCTGATTACCAGAAGCAGAGTTCATACCTACTTGAAGATTTGGCGCTAAACTGTCCATATCTCTCATAGTGGTAGGACGAAAATCATCAAGTGCTTTCTCATCAATAGCATAAACTGCTAATGGAACATCTTGAATGTTCTCTTCAACTTTACGTGATGTAACAACAATTTCATCAATTTGACGACCTACAGACGGTGCACTAGACTCTTGTGCAACAGTTATAGTCGAATAAGAAAACGATAAAAATAAACCAAATACGACAAACGCTAAAAGATTTCTCATAATTCCTCCCCAAAAATTAAAAGGTTATAAGAATTAGACGCATATTTTTCAATACGCCATTTTCTTATGTATCGTAGCTTCTCAATTTGTTAAATAAGCGTCAACCAGTAAATCCAAAAAAATCAACAAAAGTATAATAATAGTTGTATAAATACAACTAATTTATCTTATTGCTCTAGTTTGATTTTCCCTTGAAATTATTTAAAATAAAAGCATTATAAAGGTTCTGGAGTTTTAAATTCTCAATGAGCGAAACAATTAAACCAATTGATAAGAATTTAGAAGATGTGGATATCTTTGATCCAGAACTTATGGGTTGTCCACATTCTTTTTTTAAAAAGCTTCGAGATGAAGCCCCGGTTTTTCAGGATCCA
>PCCF01000043.1 GCA_002731945.1 Rhodobiaceae bacterium
ATTTCCTAAAAAAATTGGACTAATTAATAACTTATTGATATTTAAACTAATGACGTTTTATATTCTAATTCCTTTCGGTATTATCCTTCTTGCTTTTGGTGGTTATTTTATTGTTGACAGCTCAACCGCTCTAGCTAAAAAGATGAACATATCTCCAATGATAATAGGTATAGCTATCATAGGATTTGGCACCTCCATACCCGAGATTTTTGTCACTACAAATGCAGTTTTATCTAATTCTCCTGACATAGCGGTAGGTGGAATTATTGGTTCCAATATAGCTAATATTCTTCTCGTTCTTGGTTTTGCTTTATTTCTTAGTCAAAAAAACGTTTTACCTAAGATTTCAATTGGCGATCTAAGCGTTATGACTTTTTCAACTTTGTTTCTTATTTATCTAATGGCTTTAGGTTCTATAGGAGGTATTTGGCCTTCGCTTATGATTTTCTTTTTGTTGGTTTACTTTTTTTTATCATTCAGATTTTTTAATGTTAATCCTTCGTCGGATGAGAATGAAGAGAAAAAAAATTACTTTCAAATATTGGGGCTTTTAATTTTTAGTTTTATTTCACTTTTTTATGGTTCTGATTTTTTCATTCAGGGGCTCGTAGGCTTAGCCAAAAAACTTAATATTCCTGAATCAGTATTGGGATTAAGCCTTGCTGCTATCGGAACATCTCTTCCTGAGTTATCCGTGACCCTTTTTTCAATTATTAGAAAAAAATCAAGCATTGCCTTAGGTAATATAATTGGATCAAATATAATAAACATTTTAGGAGCGCTAGGAATCGCTTCTCTTGTTAAGGGGTCTTTAGAGATATCTGACGATTTCTTGTTATTAGATCCGTACATCCTAATTGCGACTGCAATCTGGCTTTATATAATCATAAGGTATAGTGATAGAAATCCTAGAATTTTTGGCGCTATAAGCCTTTTATCCTACTCAGTTTATATATATGCCCTGTATCAATGAATTTAAAGTGGTTCATAAGGAAAGACAGAAGCTGTAGCTCCTAAGTCTTGTGAGATATTTTCGAAAGCAGGAAAAGCAGATTGCAATATTTTTTCAGGCGACCATCCTTCTGAATCGGCTATACCTTTGATCGGTCTCGGTTGATTAAATAAAACTATTTCATTCCCTCTAACCGATAATATTTGACCACTTAAGTTACAGCTAGGAGCTGCAAGAGCAACTACAGTTTGTGCTACTTGATCAGGACGCATAGCATTTTTCATCCTTTCTACACGTTCTTTTGATGCCTCATCTTTTATTGGAATAGTTGCTATCATTCTCGTCCATGCAAAAGGGGCTATTACATTTGATCTAATGTTCTTTAAAGTATTTTCCATGGCAATAATTCTTGAGAGACCAACGATACCGAGTTTTGCTGCCGCATAATTTGCTTGTCCTATATTTCCTATAAGTCCAGAGGTTGATGTAAAGAGAACAAAATTACCTTCTTCCTTGTCTCTAAAATAATTGATTGCTGATCTACAGATGTTATAACTTCCTTGCAAATGAACAGAGATGACAGCCTCCCAGTCTTCATCATCCATTTTATGAAACATCTTGTCCCTTAATATTCCTGCGGGATTTATTACTGAGTGCAAATCTCCGTATTCATCAAGAGCTTGTTGTATCATATATTCAGTTCCTTTTTTATTTGTTACTGAATCTGAATTCGAAACAACTTCTCCACCATTCTTTCTAATCTGATCTGCAACTTCTTCGATAGGGCTTTTATCTCCTTCATCTCCACCAGAAACGGATCCACCTAGATCATTTATAACCAATCTAGCTCCTTCTTTAGACGCAAGAAGAGCGGTTTCTTTACCTATACCGTTAGCCGCACCAGTGATTAATACGACTTTTCCATCTAAAACACCCATATAAAAATCTCCATAAAAAATAAAATAGTTATAATATACTCTAAAGAAATCAGATATATATCTTCTTATAATGATCGATTTAAGTAAAGTTCTAAAAGAAGCAGAAGCTGTTAACTCTGAGAGTCATGATGGATATCCTCCTGTAGAAAAATGGAATCCTGATCATTGTGGGGATATAGGGTTAGAAATAAAAAGCGATGGAACATGGTTTTACATGAACTCTCCTATTGGCAGGGAAAGAATAGTAAATCTCTTTTCCCGAATATTGAGAAAAGAAGAGGATGGAAGTTACGTACTTGTCACGCCAGTCGAAAAAATTTTTATTGATGTTGAAGATGTTCCCTTTATTGCAACTTATGTTGATATTATGGATAAAGGTAAATCTTGTAATCTTAAGTTTCATACAAATGTTGGCGACACTGTAATAGCTTGTGAAGAGTACCCTATAAGAGTTGAGATAGATAGAAAGACAATGGAACCAAAACCTTACGTTTTAATAAGGAGTAATCTGGAGGCTAAAATATATAGATCGGTATTTTACGAGTTAGTTGATATTGCCGAAGATCATAATGGAAAATTTGGAGTTTGGTCCGGAGGTTGTTTTTTTCCTTTCATGGATTCAAAAGAGTTAAATAAAATATGAAAGATAGTGAATGGAAAGAAAAGATTACTGCTGCGGTCGATAAAAACCCTCCATCAGAAGAGATATTGAATTTCAATTCCGGTATTAAAAGTGACTACGATTTGATAGACGAAAGAAAAGATCGCGTTCTTCCTGAAAAACTTGAGCTAGCATCAGTTTTGGTAGGTATTATAGATATGGAGGCACCACATGTTTTGTTAACCAAAAGATCTAATTATTTGAAGGAACATCCTGGACAAGTAGCTTTCCCCGGTGGAAAGGTTGATAATAACGAAGATGTTACAGATGCCGCTATTAGAGAAGCAAGAGAAGAAGTTGGTATTTTAAAAAATGAAATTTCTATTTGCGGTTATTTAGATACCTATGAGACCGGAACAGGTTACCGTATTCTACCTGTAGTTGGGTTTATTACTAATCCCTATACAGAGATAAATAATTCACGTGAGGTGTCAGAAGTATTTAAGGTGCCCCTTAGATTCCTTATGGACGAAAGGAATCACAAATTAGAATCTTCATATTGGAAAGGAGCAGTTAGAAAATATTATACGATACCTTATAATAATTACTATATTTGGGGAGCAACTGCTGGCATGTTAAGAAATTTGTTTGAAAGGCTTAAAAAGAATTGATACGACTTCTTTTACATATTGGTTTATTTTTAATTCCGTTTATTGTCTATATTATATGGATATTGCTTTCTAATGGAGAATTCACTAAGACGCGAACATTTTGGGTTACAATCATTTCCTTACTAATTTTAAGTTCTAGTCTAATTTTTTCTTCTTTTTTCAACAAAATACCAAATGATCTAGAATACGTTCCTCCACAGATAATAAATGATGAGTTAAAACCTGGTCATTTTGAAAAAGCTAATGATTGAAAAGTACAAAAATTCGTCTCTAAATCATCCGAATTCTAAAATGATTATGCAACTCCTTAATCAAGATGGAGAGGCAGCAAAATATGTAGGAGGATGTGTAAGAGATGCATTATTAAAACTTGAGACTTTAGACATAGATATTGCAACTAAACATGAACCTCAAGAGGTCATGAAAATTTTATCGACAAAAGAAATTAAAGTTGTAGCTCCTGGGCTCAAACACGGGACAATTACAGCAATTATTGATGATTTAACTTTCGAGATAACAACTTTAAGAAGAGATAAATCCACAGATGGTAGGTACGCTGAAGTTGAATATACCAATGATTGGTTGATTGATGCGGAGAGAAGAGATTTTACCATCAACGCTATTTATATGAGTCAAGATGGAGAAATTTTTGATCCTTTTAGTGGAGCTGAGCATTTAAAAAAACAGGTAATTAATTTTATTGGTGATACAAATGAAAGAATAAATGAGGATCATCTTAGAATTCTGAGATTTTTTAGATTCTCAAGCAACTATGGCAATGCAATTAGCAAAAAAACGTTAAATATTGTTAAGAAACATAAAGATAAAATCACTACTCTGTCACCCGAAAGAATTCAAAAGGAATTTTTTAAAATTTTGTCTTCAAATAATTCTTTTAAAACTATTGTTGAAATGAAAAAGATAGGCCTTCTAGATATAATTTACTCTGGTGTTGTTGTTACGGATAGTCTTGAAAGAATGATAAATATAGATGAAGAGAATTTTTTTGACGTAGATACTTTTTTGAGATTTTTCATTTTAATGCCTAAAGCCCACAATCTATCCTCAAATTTAAAGCTTTTTAGATTCTCAAACAAAGACAAAAAGCGGATTGATACATTATTAAAAAATAAGAATCAGGTAAAAAGCTATTTGTCTGTTAAGGAAGTAAGAAAATTCCTTTACCTATTTGGATCTAATAACTTTATTGATCTAATAAGAATTTCTTGGGCTGAAGATAAAAAGATTTCAAATTCAACACATTGGAGAGCACTTCTTGCAATGGCAAGTTCTTGGGAAATTCCAGCTTTACCGATAAAAGCTAGAGATGTGATGTTGTCAGGGGTACCTGAAGGCCCAATCGTAGGAGAAATTTTGGATGAATTAGAGAAATGGTGGATTGATTCCGATTTTATTGACGATAAACATTCCCTTATCGAAAGAATGAGGTCAATTGTAAGAGCTAAGATATGATGATCAATTATGTCGCATCCCCAACTATTTTCTTTACTTTCTAATCAAGATAAACGATACAATCTTACGATTCTTAATTTTTTAGGAGTTTGAATGTCTGACATCCCTGAAGATGATAAACCTTCAAGAAGAGATTTTTTATATATAACCACAGGAACTTTTGGTGCCGTTGGAGCAGCTGCAATGGTTTGGCCATTAGTCGATCAGATGAACCCTGACTCCTCCGTAAAAGCTTTATCTAGTATAGAAGTTGACATTTCTGAAGTTCCTGAGGGAGGATTCCTAAAGGTAGCTTGGAGAGGTAAGCCAGTTTATATAAGACGTAGAACAGCTGAAGAAATAATAAGAGCTGAGTCTGAGGATAAAGAAGATCTGCCTGATCCTCAGAATGATGCTGATAGAGTTAAAAAGAAAGAATGGCTAGTTGTTGTAGGTGTATGTACACATTTGGGTTGTATTCCAATTGCCGATCGTGGGGATTATGATGGGTGGTTTTGTCCATGCCATGGATCGCATTATGATATTTCTGGCAGAATAAGAAAAGGGCCAGCTCCAACTAATCTCGAGATTCCTCCTTATGAATTTGCCAGTGATACCGTCATAAAGATCGGATAGAGAGTATGAACAACGATTACGAATATGTTCCAAAAAACAGTTTTACTAGATGGTTGGATACACGTCTGCCAATCCTCAGGTTTACAAATGAGCACATTTTACAATTCCCTACACCAAAAAATTTAAACTATTTCTGGACTTTTGGTTTTATCCTGACTTTCTTCTTAATCACTCAAATTATAACAGGAGTAATACTGGCAATGCATTATGCTCCAAATTCGTTACTAGCCTTCGATAGTATTGAACACATTATGCGTGATGTTAATTATGGCTGGTTGATTAGGTATGCACATTCAAACGGTTCATCGATGTTCTTTCTTGCGGTTTATATTCATATGTTTAGAGGTTTGTATTATGGCTCTTATAAAGAACCAAGGGAGGTCTTATGGATCCTTGGTTGTATCATTTACTTCCTCATGATTGTTACTGCTTTTATGGGATACGTTTTACCTTGGGGACAAATGAGTTATTGGGCAGCCACTGTGATTATAAATTTGGTTGGCACCCTGCCTATAATTGGGGATTCATTAACTCAACTTTTGTTAGGGGGGTTTGCCGTTGATAACCCAACTTTAAACAGGTTTTTCAGTTTACATTATTTAATACCATTTATAATTTTTGGATTGGTATTCTTACACATATGGGCGCTCCATGTACCAGGTAACAACAATCCAACAGGGGTATCGATTCAAGGGAAGCAGGATACTGTAGCTTTTCACCCATATTATACTGTTAAAGATTTCTTTGCTTACATAGTTTTCTTGTTGTTATTCTGCTATTTTATTTTTTACAATCCTAATGCTTTAGGACACCCTGACAATTACATTGAAGCTGATCCTATGTTAACACCCGCTCATATCGTTCCAGAATGGTATCTCCTTCCTTTCTATGCAATTTTACGTGCTGTTCCGGACAAGTTATTTGGAGTTTTACTGATGTTTGGATCTATAGTTGTTCTTTTCTTTTTGCCATGGCTTGACACAATGAAAGTCAGATCGGCTCGTTATCGTCCATTCTACAAGATGTTCTTTTTCATATTTGTTTTAGACTGTCTTTTGTTGGGGTATTTGGGAGCCCAGGTTCCTGAAGGCATCTATCTTCTGTTATCAAGGGTTTCTACATTTTATTATTTTGCTTTCTTTATTTTAATTATGCCCGCTCTAAGTCGATTGGAAAAGCCTAATCCCATGCCTATAGGAATTTCCAATCCTGCTATAGATCAAAATGCAAGACTGGATTAGATGGAAAATACAATTATGCAAAATATTTCTAAAATCTTATTAATTCTAATTTCTATCTTATTTCTATACGGGACATCATACGCATCTGACGATGTTAACCAAGAAACACCTAAGATTTTAAAACCTGGATTTTCTTTTGAAGGACCTTTTGGTGTTTTTGATAGATCTGAATTAAGAAGAGGATATCAGGTATATTCGGAGGTATGCTCCTCATGTCACAGTATAGATCAGCTTTCTTTTCGGAACTTGATTCAGAAAGGAGGTCCTGAATTTAGTGAAGAAGAAACAAAAAGGATTGCTTCACAATACACAATTTCGGACAGATTTGATGATTATGGGGAATTAATTGAAAGAAAACGTTTGTTGAGCGATAGATTTCCTTCGCCTTTTCCAAACAAGAAGGCTGCTATGTCTGCAAATAACGGCTCTTATCCTCCAGATTTATCATTAATAGTAAAAGCTAGAGTGGGTGGTCATAACTATATATATTCTTTACTTTCTGGATATGAAGAAACAATTCCAGAAGGCTTAGAAGTTTCAGGTATATTAAGTTATAACCCATGGTATCCCGGATCAGCAGGTATTGCTATGATGCAACCCCTTTACGATGACCTTATAGAGTATTCTGATGGGACTCCCGCTACAATTAACCAAATGGCTTACGATGTTTCAGTCTTTCTCTCTTGGGTCTCTGAGCCCGAATTAGAGGTTAGGAAAAAAATGGGTTTTGTGGTTATAGGTTTTTTAATCATTTTTGTAATTTTGATGTATCTTTCGACTCGAAGGTTATGGAAGGAAGTACATTAACTAAACACTAAAACGGAAATTTAACACATCTCCATCCTCTATTTGATATTCTTGACCTTCAGCTCTAAGTTTTCCACTTTCTTTGGCCTTTGTTATGCTACCCTCCTTAATTAAGTCGTTATAGTTTATCGTTTCTGCCCTTATAAACCCTTTTTCAAAGTCGGAATGTATTTTACCCCCTGCTTTAGGAGCTAAAGAACCAGATTTTATTGTCCATGCTCTGGTTTCTTTTGGTCCTGATGTAAAAAAAGTAATAAGATTTAGGATTTGGTAACCTTTTTTGATTAGTTTGTTTAATCCAGATTCACTTAATTTCAAAGAATTTAAGAATTCTTCTTGCTCCTTAACTGGTAGTGAAGATATTTGGCTTTCTATATTAGCTGAAATGTTAATTGTCTCGATATTCTTCTCCGAGAAATTTTTTTTAACTCTTTTGCTAAATTCATTACCGTTCAAAAGACTATCTTCGTCTATATTGCAAACATACAAAGTTTTTTTATCAGTGAGCAAATTGAATTCATGAAAATGTTTTAACGATTTTTCATCAAGATTTTTTTTGTTATAAGGATTCCCATGATTAAGAGAGTTTAGAACTTTTTCAATCAAAAATAATTTTTCTTTAGCTTCCTTGTCGCTTCCTCTAGATTTTTTTTCCAATACATGAATTCTTTTTTCTAGGTTTTCTATATCAGCCAAAAGTAATTCAGTGTTAATTATCTCTATATCCTTTATTGGATCAATCTCCCCATTAACATGAGAAATATTTTTATCTGAGAAACATCTAACAATATGAGCAATGGCATCGACTTCTTTAATATTTGCTAAAAATTTATTACCTAATCCTTCTCCCTTTGAAGCTCCCTCGACCAATCCAGCGATATCAACGAAAGTTAATCTAGCTGGTATAATAATTTCTGAAGAATTCATTAGTGATAGTTCTTCTAGTCTTTCATCAGGGACATCAACTTCACCAATGTTTGGCTCAATAGTACAGAATGGATAATTTTCAGCTTGGGCAATCGATGTTTTTGTTAAAGCATTAAATAAGGTTGATTTTCCAACGTTTGGAAGTCCAATTATACCACATCGAAATCCCATATTTTTATTTTAAACTTGATTGAAATTTTTTTATTTCACCGTTAATTATTAATTCAAAATTTTTAGCAAGTTTGTTTAAGATTTTTTCGAATTCAGCACTCTCATTACTAGTAAAATCTCCTAATACATGATTATTAACTTTTTCTTTATCTCCTGGATGGTTAATACCTATCCTAACCCTAAAATAATTGTTTCCTATATTTTCATCTAAAGATGAAAGTCCGTTATGACCCGCGCTGCTACCACCTTTTTTAACTCTTATATCACCAAACGAAAGATCCATTTCATCATGAAAAACAATAATTCTATTAGGGCTTATCTTATAAAAATTAGAAGCTTCTCTGACTGCTCTTCCAGATTCGTTCATAAATGTTTGTGGTTTAAAGGAAATTAATTTCCTTTCATTTAATGAACCCATAGAAGTTCTTCCAAGGAATTTAGTTCTACTTCTTCCGAATTTATAGAAGTTTGTTATGTAGTCGAGAGCAATAAAGCCTACATTATGTCTGTTGCTCTTGTATTTTTCTCCGGGATTTCCTAATCCTACAAGAAGTATGATTTCTTCTAAGGTTGACAAAATCTTATCCTATTCCTTGTTGCCTGCTTCTTTAGTTTTCTCAGTGTTTTCATTTGATTTATCTTCAACATCAGCTCCACTTCCTTCTTCGCCTTCTTCACCTTCTTCGCCTTCTTCACCTTCTTCACCTTCTTCACCTTCTTCTTCGATGACCTCTGGTTCTTCTTCTTGAATTGGTGCTGTAACACTTGCAATAGTAATATCTCTGTCAGTAATTGTTGAAACAATCCCTTCTGGTAATTTAATATCTGACAAGTGGACACTTTCACCAATCTCAAGTCCTGCAATACTGACATCAATACTTGAAGGAATTTCGGTCGCAGGGCAATCGAGTTCGATGGTATAACGAGAAACGTTTAATACCCCACCGCGTTTAATACCTGGTGAGTCATCTTCGTCTATAAAATTAACCTGAATCTCTACTGATACTCTAGCATCAACAGCCAAGCGTAACATATCGATATGGATTAGAGTGTCTTTAATTGGATCAACTTGTATTTCTTTGGGTATTACTTTTATTGTTTCTCCATTAGTTAATTCTAGATTGAGGAGGGTGGTTAACAATTTGCCGGTACTATAAAGCTTTGATGCTTCGATAGAATTGATGTTAACCGATATAGGATCTTTTTTATCTCCATAAACTATACATGGAATTAGACCTTCATTCCTTGAAGACCTCGCAGAAGATTTACCCACATTTTCTCTTAAAGAGGCTTTTAATTCGTTTGTTTCGGCCATAATGCTCTCAATAATCTTATAGTAATATTAATAAAAAATTCTCAAAGGGCTTATAACCTTACTTTCGGAGCAAAGCAAGCTAATCGAATAAACTTGATACAGATCTTTCTTCAGAAATTCTCTTTATAGCTTCCCCCAAAAGAGGAACAACACTTACTGTTTCAATCTTTTTGGAATTTTTTACCTCTTCAGATTCCTCTATCGTGTCAGTAATAATTAATTTTTTAAGAGAAGAATTATTTACTCTTTCTATAGCCTCACCAGATAATACTCCATGAGTTACATAAGCATAAACTTCTACCGCTCCTGAGTTCATTAGTGCTTGGGCAGCATTACAAAGAGTTCCGGCAGAATCAACTATATCATCTACTATAAAGCAAGATCTTTTCTTAACCTCACCAATAATATTCATAACCTCAGATACCCCTGCCTTTTCACGTCTTTTATCAACTATTGCTAAATCACTTTCAATACGACTAGCAATCGTTCTTGCTCGCTCAACCCCTCCCGCGTCAGGAGAAACAACTATGCTATCATTTCCTTTTATTTTTTTCTTTATGTCATGTGTCAAAATGGGTGCAGAAAAAAGATTATCTGTAGGTATATCGAAGAAACCTTGAATCTGACCTGCATGAAAATCCATACTTAAAACTCGATTTGCGCCTGCTTTTTCAATTAAATTTGCAACCAATTTTGCAGAAATTGGTGTTCTTGGACCTGACTTCCTATCTTGTCTTGCATAACCATAATACGGTACAACAGCAGTTATCCTTTTTGCCGAAGCTCTTTTCATAGTATCAATAAGAATTAGAAGTTCCATTAAATTATCATTAGCTGGAAAAGAAATTGATTGAATTATAAAAACGTCTTCACCCCTGACATTCTCATTCATTTCAACAAAGATCTCTTTATCGGCAAATTTTTTAACATCACAATCTGCCAATGTTGTGTCTAAGTATTTTCCAATATTTGACGCTAGGGACCTATTTGAGTTACCACATACTAGTTTCATTTTATCAATCCGTTAGCCCTTATTAGCAGGGCTTTTACTACTAATCAAATCCTTCTGGAATAAAATTATTTTTTGGAAATAATGCCATTACTTTAAAAAGTTCACCCATATCTTTTTTTTTGATAAGTCTATTTAATCCACAAATCAGATTATTTCTTGTTTGCACATCATTATTTGATTCTAATAAATTCTCGAGTCTAGTTAATGCACCTAAATTTAGAAGGAAATTTCTTTGAGTGGTTGGGCCATTGTATTGTAAATAATTTTTTTTACACAGTTCTTTGACTGCCGAGAAGTTAATATGTGCTGTAAGATCTACCTTACCGGGATCCTCTAGTGGATCTACATATTTGTGGTTTTGTACAGCTTGAAGAGTATCTCTAGATCCGTATGAATAACCATAATCTATAACAAGCGCGACTCCTCCATTTGCATTTAAAATTTTGGATAACTTTTTGATAAAACTCTCTATACCTATGTTTACCTCATAAAAGTCTTCTGTAATAAGCTTGTCCAATCCATAATCGTAAAAAAAATTAGGATTTTCAGGCTTTAAATAGCAATATTTAAGGATGTCATTTTCAACATCAACACATACCTCTTTCCAGACTCCCTTTTGTTTCATAAATTGCTTAATTGGGAGTGCATCTAAAAATTCGTTAAGAATAAAGAAAGTTGGTTTCTCTGGAATCTCATTAATATCCGTATAATGGTCAGCTATTGGAAGGCATTTTTTTTGTTCCTTTATGAGATAGGGATTAATATCAACAAAAATGTATGAGAAATATTTATTACCTATTGTTCTTTCTATATCTTTTAATAAAGTACCCTTTCCTCCACCGACATCAACGATTTGATAAGAATTTCCATAGTTGAATCTTGAGCAGCAATTCTTTATCCACAAAGCTATGATTTCTCCAAATATTTGAGAGATCTCAGGAGAAGTTATAAAATCACCCTGAGCGCCTATGGGATTTTGATTTTTATAATAACC
>PCCF01000044.1 GCA_002731945.1 Rhodobiaceae bacterium
AAATCTCCTATAGATAAACTTAGGCCATAATCGGTTTCAGCATCACCAGCTTCGTAATCGTAGTGACCAATGTGAATTCCAAGGTCAAGACCCTCTCTTAATGTGAATCCGGTTTCTAGAAAGAAATAAGGATCATCTCCAAGGTCTGCTTCCCAATCTGCGTCAGCTAAGACAGCAACTCCAAGAGTTACGGGTCCGATTTCACCGCTTATACTTATTTCGCTAAAATCAAGATCATCACCGTCAGGATAGGCATAATAAATATAACCTACGCTTACTGGTCCAAAGCTGTATCCAAAATAACCGTCCAATTCGTAGCTAGTATCATCACCAAAATCTACATTGGATACCCAAGTACCAACAGAAAAACCATTATCAGCAGCATAATCTAATCCTCCAGATACCGCAGCCCCATTTCCTTGCGACATTCCACGCCATAAGTATTGACTTGTAACACCAACGTTCCAGTCTAAGGAGCTTGCAAACGTTGCTCCCATTGTTGCAACGACAAGAAATATTGCGAAGATAGTTTTTCTAATTGTTTTTTGTATCTTCTTAAAAATCATTTAAACCTCCTAAATTTTTTTTAATTTCACTTATTACTAAGCAAAAAGGAGACCAACTTTTAGAAAACAAAAAATATTTTATTATTTTATTTTAAGATTTTGTGTAGGTTACACATGATTCAATGCTTCATCAGATATGAAAGATTAAAAAATCTTTCCTGGATTCATAATATTTTTTGGATCAAAAGCCATCTTAATTTTTTTCATAAACTCAATGGAAAGACCTTGTTCTTTAATAAGACAATCTTTTTTTCCTAGACCTATCCCGTGTTCACCTGTCGAAGTTCCTCCCATTTCTAAAGCTCGATCAATTAATTTTTCATTGAATTTTTTTGCTTTAACAACTTCTTCATTATTGTCGGGATCTAGCAACATTATTAAGTGAAAATTACCATCTCCTACATGACCAACGAGAGGAGCTAATATTTCAGATTCCTCGAGATCCTTTTTTGTTTCTAATATACATTCGGTAAGTCTTGATATGGGTACGCATACATCTGTTGTAAAACCTTTCTTTCCTGGATCTAGTGCAAGTGCAGCATAGTAAGCTCTATGGCGGGCACTCCATAATTTGTTGATAGTTTCAGGCTGGTCGGACCAATCAAATTTAAGAACATTATTGGTTTCTGCAATTTCTCCAAATATTTCTATCTGTTCTCTTACACCCAAAGCAGAACCTTGGATTTCGACAAACAAAGTCGGTTTTTCTTCCAATTCCATTTTTTCGTGACGATTTATTGCCATAATTTGTATTTCATCTAGCAATTCTATTCTAGATAAAGGTAATCCAACTTGTATGGCCTCTATTACTGAATTAACCGCCTCTTCAATTTCTGAGAAAGGACATATTGCGGCAGAGATCGCTTCAGGTCTTCCGTGGAGTTTCATTGTTATTTCGGTTATTACACCTAACGTTCCTTCCGATCCAAGCATCAAATGGGTCAGATCATATCCTGCTGCAGATTTCCTCGCCTTTGTACCGGTTTTGATTATTTTCCCATTAGGCATTACAACCTCTAATCCCATAACCTGTTCTCTTATGGTTCCATATCGGACAGTGTTTGTACCTGAAGCACGTGTTGCACACATACCGCCTAATGTGGCATTAGCTCCGGGGTCAACGGGGAAAAATAATCCGGTATCTTTTAAGAATTCGTTCAAATCGTTACGGGTAACGCCAGGTTGAACAACGCAATTCATATCGTCTTTATTTATATTAAGAATTTTGTTCATATTCATTGTGTTAATAGTAATACCGCCATTAACCGCATGAACATGTCCTTCGAGCGAGGTTCCTGCTCCAAAAGGAATAATTGGTATTCCTCTGTCATTCGCAAATTTTATAATTAAGGATACTTCTTCAGAATTATTAGGAAAAATTACAGCGTCCGGTAAGTTTTCTGGGATATGCCAAGATTCATCTGAACTATGTTGCTCACGAATTGAATCTACGGTGCTTAATCTTTCATCAAAAATTTCTTTTAATTCAGACAAATCCATTATTGATTTTTTAAAGTCCTAAAACAAATTTTGCCATAATATTTTTCTGAATCTCATTAGATCCCCCATAAATTGTTGAGGCTCTGTTATTGAGATATTGAGGATATATTGTAACCCCATAATCAGGTCCAATAACTTCAAAGTTGGATCCAAGTTTTCTAGCTTCATTTTGCAGGGGAAGGGTGTAATACCCCATGGCAGTTACTGCAAGTTCATCAAGAGTTTGTTTAAGTTCTGAACCGCGAGATTTTAATATTGAAGAAGCAGGCCCAGGGTGCCCTCTCTCAGCAATGTCGGACATAATTCTATGTTCTGTCATTAATACAGCTTGTACTTCTATTTCTACTTCGTTAAGGGCCCTTGAAAAATTTTTATCTTCGAGAAGACTTTCGCCGCTATCAGATCTTTCTTTGGAGGCAATACTTTTAATTCTTCTTGCTTGTTCTTGTAACGATGCCGCATAACCTCCGCCCCTTTCAAATTCTAGTAGATATTTTGCTACCGTCCATCCATCATTTTCTTCTCCAACAACATTTTCTACAGGCACTTTGACGTCATCAAAGAATGTTTGATTGACTTCATGATCGCCAGCTAGGGTAATTATTGGTTTAATTTCGATGCCAGGAGTATCCATGTCAATCAAAATGAAAGTAATGCCTTGTTGAGGTTTTCCAGAATTATCAGTTCTGACAAGACAAAAAATTCTGTTTGCATGTTGAGCATGAGTTGTCCAAATCTTAGTTCCATTGACTAAGTAATGATCCCCATCTCTCACTGCTTTACATTGCAGTGAAGCTAGATCCGAACCGGAACCAGGTTCTGAATAGCCCTGACACCAGAAATCCTCACCCGATAAAATTCTTGGAAGATAAAAATCTTTCTGTTTTTGTGTACCGTGTTTCATCAAAACAGGTCCTACCATAGCCAAACCCATAGCTGTAGGCGAAGGAGTTCCAGCGCTAGCACATTCACTTCTGAAGATATACCTTTGCATATCATCCCAGCCAGTTCCTCCATATTCTTCAGGCCAGCTTGCTCCTATCCATCCCTTTTTATAGAGGATTTTATGCCACTTTGATGAAAACTCTACTTCACTAAAAACACTGGCAGTAAGTTTGCCAGCTTCAAGCAATTCTTCAGTTAGTTCATCTTTCAGAAACTTCCTTACTTCGTCACGGAATGTCTCATGTTCTGGTTTAAAACTTAAATCCATTCTTCCATCTCCAATATTTAAGTTATAATAACTCTTATAATTTTTGTATTTATAGAATAAAACATACTTGCTTAGTTATGAATAGTAATTTGTAATAGGGCAAATTATTTATTAGGATTATTTTATGCCACAGGTTGAAGAGATTATTTTTTTATCCGATATCCCCAGATTTCATTCGGAGAGATGTCCAGATAAGATAGCATTTGTTTTTGAAGATCGTTCAGTTACTTATAGCGAGTTCAACACCTTTACTGAAAAAGTTGCGAATGGTCTAGTCGAAGAGGGAATTAATGAACAAGATCATGTAGCTTATATGGATAAAAACTCAGATAGATTTTATGAGCTTGTTATAGGGTGTTCGAAATCTAACACAGTTATAGTTGGTATAAACTGGAGATTAGCTCCACCAGAAGTGTCGTATATATTAAACGACTCACAAGCGAAAATTTTATTTGTTGGAGAAGAATTTTTTGGATTGGTCGACAAAATTTTAAAAAATGTCCCCTCCGTCAAAAAAGTCATATGTATGACCGGAAGCAGACCCGATTGGCCAGAATATGAGTCTTGGAGAGATTCTCAAAGTGCTGACCTTTGTCAAAGGCAACCCAATCTCGAAGATGTTGCAATACAAATGTATACCTCAGGAACAACAGGTCATCCTAAGGGTGTTCAGTTAACGTACAATAATTTTTATTCTTCAAGAAATAAAGCACCAGAACCTCAAGAAGGTATGGAGTGGGCCGAATGGACTGAGGATGAAGTGCAATTGGTTGTAGCTCCCACTTTTCATATTGGGGGAGCCGGATCGGGAATAGGAGGTCTTTACGCAAGCGCAAAAAATGTAGTTTTGAAAGAATTTGAAACTACAGAAGCCTTAAATGCAATTAATGATCATGGAATCACAAAGATCTTTATGGTACCTGCGATGATGAAAATGATATTAGACAATCCTCTTTCTCGGGAAACAGACTATTCTAGCATTAAATATATTTCATACGGAGCCTCACCGATACCTTTGGAGTTATTAAAAGAGGCGATGGAAGTTTTTCAATGCGGTTTTATACAACTCTATGGAATGACTGAAACCTCTGGATCAGTGACTTACCTTCCTCCTGAGGACCATGATGTCAATGGTAATGAACGTATGAAATCTGCTGGTAAGGCTCTTCCGCATTGTGAGATTTCTATTGTGGATGAAAATGGTCATGAGATGCCTACCGGCGAAGTTGGAGAAATTATCGTTAGATCAACTACCAATATGTTGGGATATTGGAATTTACCTGAAGAAACTTCCAAGACTCTTAAAGAAGGATGGTTGCATACTGGAGATGCTGGTTATATGGATTCTGATGGTTATGTATATGTTCATGATAGGGTTAAAGATATGATTTTATCAGGAGGTGAAAATATTTACCCTGCTGAAGTTGAAAATGCAATATTTGGCCATGATAAAGTGGCGGATGTTGCTGTAATTGGTGTACCAGATGAAAGATGGGGAGAATCTGTAAAAGCTCTAGTGGTATTAAAAGATAATGAAGAGGCGAGTGAAGAAGACATTATTACTTTTGCTAGAGAAAGAATTGCTGGATTTAAGACCCCTAAAACAGTAGATTTTATTAAAGAGTTACCTAGGAATCCATCTGGTAAGATATTAAAAAAAGATTTAAGAAAACCCTATTGGGAGGGTTTAGATAGAAAAGTAAACTAAATTTGGAGTAAATTAATGACTAATCAAAAACCGATCGCTGATCATCTCTTTACATGGCCTTCCAATTCCCCAAAATTAATTGGTAGCCGTGACACAGAAACAGGAAGATATTTTTTTCCATCTAAGATGTCTAATCAACATGAAAAGGTAGAATTGTCGCGAAGAGGTAAGTTATACACTTGGACAGTGCAACGGTTTCTCCCTAAAACACCTTTTATTGGAGGTGATAATCCTGAAACTTTCGAGCCTTATGCGATTGGTTATATTGTGCTTCCTGGTGAAATTATGGTAGAATCCAGATTAGTGGGTGTAGACCCCAAGGATTTGAAAATAGATATGGAAATGGAAGTTACTGTGGTACCATTTGTGAAGAATGAAGAAGGCGAAGATTTAATGATTTTTGCATTTAAACCAGTTAATTAGTAGGAGTAAGAAAATGTCTGATGTTGCGATAGTTGGAATAGGAATTCACCCATTTGGGAGAACCGAAGGGGTGACAGGTTTACAACAAGGAGTTCATGCTGCAAAAGACGCCCTAGGTGATGCAGAGATTGATTGGAATGATATCCAATTCGCGTATGGAGGTTCTTCTGCAGCTGGTAATGCTGATTCTATGGTAGCTGAACTAGGCCTCACAGGTATTCCTTTTATGAATGTTGCTAACGCCTGCGCAACTGGAGGTTCTGCTCTTATTTCAGCTTATACAACTATTAAATCTGGCCAATTTGATATTGGTATGGCTGTGGGCTTTGATAAACATCCAAGAGGAGCGTTTAACGCTGACCCTGAAAATGTTGGTCTTGAGAGATGGTATGGTGAAACAGGTTTAATGCTGACCACTCAGTTCTTTGCAATGAAAATACAACGTTATATGCACGATTATGGAATTTCTTCTGATACTCTTGCATTAGTGGCAGAAAAAGCTTTTAGAAATGGGTCTTTAAATCCAAACGCTTGGCGAAGAGAACCTGTCGCAAAAGACTTTATACTCAACTCTATGATGGTTTCGGATCCTCTAACCAAATATATGTTCTGTTCTCCAGCGGAAGGTGCCATTGCTTTGGTTTTATGTCGAGCAGAAGATGCCGCAAAATATACTAGCAAACCAGTTTTTTTAAAAGCGGCAGCTATCAGAACCAGACCTTTTGGATCCTTTGAGGTTTTTAGTCCCTCTTTAGAAATTGAAAGAGGCCCAAGCCCAACTGTTGCCGCCTCTGAAGCAACTTTCGAAATGGCCGGTATGACACATGCAGATATAGATGTTGCTCAATTGCAGGATACTGAATCGGGTGCTGAAATAATGCACATGTCTGAAAACGGCTTTTGTAAAGATGGAGATCAAGAGAAGTTACTCCATGATGGGGATACAAATATTGACGGAAAATTACCTGTAAACACTGACGGAGGATGTATTGCTAACGGAGAGCCTGTTGGTGCCTCTGGTTTAAGACAAGTTTATGAGAATGTTCTTCAGCTCAGAGGAAGAGCAGGCAAAAGACAAGTCCCCGGTGACCCAAAAGCAGCATATTCTCATGTTTATGGTGCACCCGGACTTTCCGCGTGCACTATTATTACTAATTAATTCCAAAAAATAGGAACACTTATGATAAACAAGAAATTTCTACTAGCAGGAAGACCTGTGGGTCGGCCAATTTCGGATGATGACTTTGAATATCAGGAAGAAGAAGTCGGAGATATTCAAGAAGGTGAAGTTCTTTTAGAAAATTTAGTTATTGAATTTCAGCCAGCACAAAAAGGTTGGATGGAAAATATATCCAACTATGTTGCGCCAATCGAAATTGGTGATGTTATGAGAGGAAGTGGTATCGCTCGTGTAATAGAGAGCAAATCAGATAAATTTAAAAAAGGCGATATTGTAACTGGACAAACTTGTTGGCAATCTCATCCCATTTTAAATAAAGAAGAAATAGAACTTATTGAAGATGAAAGCATGGCAACACTTTATTTGGGAGCTTTAGGTGGAACTGGATTAACTGCCTATTTTGGAGTAACTAAAATAAGCAAACCGAAACCAGGTGATACAGTAGTGATCACAGGCGCTGCAGGGGGAGTAGGTTCTATAGCTGGACAAATTTTTAAAATATCTGGATGTAAAGTTATTGGAATTGCAGGCGGAAAAGAAAAGTGTAAAATTTTACTAGAGGAATTTGGCTTTGACTCAGCTATTGACTACAAATCTGAAGATGTAAATGAATCTCTAAAAGAGCTTTGTCCTGAAGGAATAAATGTTCTTTATGACAATGTTGGAGGAAGAATTCTCAATGACTGCTTAGCTCATATAGCGATGAATGCAAGAGTTGCTATCTGTGGAATAATATCACGCCACAAGACAGATAATTCGAATTTTGGACCTGAAAATTATGCTAATCTAATTTTTAAAAGAGCAATAATGCAAGGATTCATCGTTATCGATTTTATGTCAGAGGCTGATGTAGCTAGAAAAAAACTTAAACAATGGATTCAGGAAGGAAAAATCAATTGTAAAGAAGATATTCAGGAAGGCTTTGAAAATATTCCTAATACCTTAAAAAGACTATTTGATGGAAAAAACTTCGGAAAGCAGCTCTTAAAGATAGCTGATTAAACTAAAATTTCATTGGGCCATAATCATCAGCTTCTTCTGGTAAATTTTTTGGATCGTGTGTTTTGTAATTAAGATAAGTATCTAAAAATTCATGTACTTCACGAATTATAGAATTTTCAATCTTGAAAATTTGGCAATAGGTTGTTTCAAATTTTTTTCCTTCTAAAGTTATAGCTTCTCCACTCATTAATCCTGTCACCCTTTTTTCATCTGCAGACATAATTTTCCATTTTTCTGCAAATTTTACTGATCCTTCTTTAAACGAAGCCATAACCGCTGGAACTAAAACAGAATATACTCTATCTCTACCTTCCCACCTACCAGAGAAAGGCAAAAAACCGATTACATTATAAGTTACTTTTTCGTGCATTAACGCCATAACAGTCTCGAAATTACCGCTGCTTATAGAAGTGTAGTATTTCTCAATAATTTGCTTATTGGTCTCGGATTTATTCATATCAATCTCTTTTATTTTTGTTGATGTTCTTTCTTATTTCTATAAGACTACTTGATCGCAGTCAAAAAAAAATTGGAGTTTGTGATGAGTACACCTTTTAGGTTCAGCCTTACCGATTTTCCTCCCGAGGCAGAAACACTGAGAAGTGAGGTGAGAGCTTTTCTTGAAACAAATTTAGACAATGTTCCACAAGAAATTAAAGCAGAAACTTGGTCTGGAGCAGATCCAGAGTTTAGTAAAAAAGTAGGTAAGAAAGGTTGGATAGGGCTGAGCTGGCCAAAAGAACATGGTGGAGCCGGACGTTCTGCTATGGAGAGGTATGTAGTTTTGGAAGAAATGCTGGTTGCCGGAGCCCCTGTAGGATCACATTGGGTAGCAGATAGGCAATCCGGACCTTTAATTATTCGTTATGGAACCCCAGAACAACAAGAAAAACTTTTACCAGGGATATTGAAAGGCGAAACCTCTTTTTGTATTGGCATGTCAGAACCAGATTCCGGTTCAGATCTGGCAGCATTACGTACGAAAGCGGACAAAAAAGGGGATGTATATGTTGTTAATGGCACAAAGTTATGGACATCTGGCGCTCATAGAAGTCATTATATGATAGCTCTCTTCAGAACATCCAAAGAAGAAGATCGCCATGGAGGTTTAACCCAATTTATAGTGGATCTGTCACTTCCTGGTATTACAATTAGACCAATAATTGACCTAACCGGCGGACACCATTTTAATGAAGTAATTTTTGAGGATGCCGAGGTTCCCGTTTCAATGTTGATAGGAAAAGAAGGAGG
>PCCF01000045.1 GCA_002731945.1 Rhodobiaceae bacterium
CGAAGTATTTGGTGTTTATGATATTTTGAATTCTTCTGGTGCTCAGACAGGCACTATATCGGATATGTATATTATCTAGGAAAGTGATGAAGAAGGCAGAAAAAGTCAAAGCGTATTGTCTCACGCTACCTGAAGCGGTGGAGGACTATCCCTTTGGTCCGGATATACAAGTCTTCAAGATCAAAGAAAAAATGTTTGGACTTATGACATACCGAAAAGGAGTAGCACGCATTAATCTGAAGTGTGATCCCGAGGAGGCAATTATCCTTCGTGAGATTCACGATGACGTGATTCCCGGTTACCATATGAACAAGGCGCATTGGAATACAGTGATGCTCAATGGAAAACTACCTTTAGGCGAAATTAGGCGCATGATTAATCGATCCTACAGTTTGGTAGTCAGGAAACTCAGAAGGGATTTTCGCAAAGCCTTGGAGCTAAGACATGGCGTAGAAAAACTGTACCGCTCGGATCAGTCTTTTTGGGTCTAGACACTAGTTTGATAAAGAACACTAGAAGTGATATTGTATCCTCATGGCAGAATATATGAAAGCGGACTGCACGCTAACTCTGTCCGAAGCATTGGATGAATTTTACGGAATAAATTCAGAATTTCGTTATTTTTCTGAGAAGTTTGAAATTATGCGGGGCCATGATGCCGTCCATGTTCTCTTTGGATCTGATACGTCTTTTATGGGTGAGGCGATAGCCGATTTACGCTCCATGTTTTCGACCAATATCGGGGCTTATCAATATATCAAAACCTACCTTCTTGACTCGGATGATGAACTCAAGGCTTTTTTAAAAAGCATCTCGAAGGATTTCTTTTCTTTCAAAAAAATACCTATACTCATTTGGGTATTATTTTATTCGACCTGTATATTGCTTCCACGAATATGGTTGGCGAACAGAAGTATGACCAAGAGGTGGGATTATTTTTTCCCGCAATCCTACATGAATGAACGTCTCTGCGATTTGAGAGAAAAATACAATATCACCATAATACGATAATCAGAATATTTTAATCGGGGTAATTCTCAGGAGCTGTAAAGGTGTATCCCTCATTTTCTAGAAGTTTTGCCAATCCGATGGTTTTTAAGTCTCCATATTCCGGTCCAATGATCTGAATACCTATCGGCAAGCCTTCCTTCGTTAAGCCAGTAGGAATGACGGTTGATGGAAGGTAACTGCAAACCGCAATGCCCGCCCAGAAGATCTGCTCAAAATAGGGCCTTTCATCGTTATCAACCATTATTGTGCGTTCACCATATTTACGATGATCATGCGGAATGGCCTCGGTTGCCATAATAGGCGCTATGAGGGCATCATAAGTTTTAAAGAAATCATGCCATGCCCAACGCAAATGAGTTCGTTCATTATTCGCTATATTGTAATCACGAAGAGTAGAGACTTGTTTTCTAAGAGTATAGGCAGCCTCGCTGACGTCATCGGGGTCAAGTTTTTCAGCTGAGCTTTGCAGTTTCTGAAATTCCTCATCGGTGCTTCTTGATGCCATTGAAGGATGAAGCAGAGACCCATAAACATCCATAGCTTTGTATATATCATAATCGGGACGTGCTTCAAAATTGACTTCACCACCGGCATCACTAACAGTTTTTGCTACAGCGTTTACACGGTTTTGAACCTCTTGATTCACTGGTGCAATATCTTGATTAAGCCATACAGCAACTTTAAACTCTTTCAAATCACTCTTTTGAAGTTTTTCCAGATCCAACTTCAGTCCCGCGCTTTGAATTTCGTCCGGACCGGCCATAACCATTACCCCTGTTTCAAGATCTTCAGCACTTCTTCCTAAAGGACCTATCACCGACAAATCTGGTTGTGCCAAGCCACCAGGTAGAGCATGTCCTCTAGGAGGCAAAAGTCCCCAAGTTGGTTTGTGTCCGAAGACACCACAATAATGAGCAGGATTACGAATGGAACCACCAATGTCGGAACCGGATTCAAATCCCGTCAGCCCAGCAGCCAATGCTGCAGCTGAACCTCCGGATGATCCTCCAGGAATTCTAGTTAGATCCCATGGATTATTGGTAGTTCCATAAATATCGTTGTAACTTTGGAAATCTGCCAATCGGAAAGGGACATTTGTTTTTCCAAAAATAACAGCACCCGCATTCTTCAATCTTTCTACTGACAAAGCATCGCTATCAGAAATGTTGTCTTTAAATTCAGGAACACCGAAGGTCAATGGAGTGCCTGTCAGACCATAGGATTCCTTAAGTGTCATTGGTACACCATGAAGCGGTCCTAGAATTTCTCCTTTGCTCAAGGATTCATCAGCCTGCTTTGCAGATTCCCTAGCCTCATCAAAGTTTTCTACGATGATTGCGTTTAGGTCCGGATTATATTTTTTAACCCGGGTTATATAGTATTCCAATAATTCGGTGCTGCTGATTTCTTTGTTTCTTATCATTTCGGCTAATTCGTTTGCCGATTTAAAAGCTAGTATATTCATGTTATCTCCCTTTCTTTACTATAGATAAAATATAAATTTTCAGGAAGTAAAATAGTGATATCTATGACTTAAATTTCTAATTCTGTTGTTGAAATAACTATACCGTCCTCATCCGCATAAAGGTATTCACCATCCTCTATCGTAATGTCTCCGAAACTCAAGGTAACACCATATTCACCACCATCATCCTTATTGGATTTTTTCGGGTGGGAGGCAAGGGCTTTAACTCCCACTTTTGCTTCCTTGAGTTCATTTCGGTCCCTGACGCATCCATTTATAATTATGCCCGACCAGTTATTCTTACTAGCGAGAGCTGCGAGATTGCCTCCCAATAAAGCACAATTCATTGAACCTTGACCATCTACCACCAAAATTTTCCCTGTTCCATCCCTTTCAAGAGTAGTTCTAACCTTGGTATTGTCATCATAAGTTTTCAGCGTAACAACTTTTCCGAAAAATGTAGATCTTCCTCCAAAATCCCTAAAAATAGGTTTTACTATACGAACCTTATCAAAATATTTATCGGATATATTTGTGGTTGGAAGCATTAAAGCTTTTATTCGGCAGCTTTAAATTGATCTGCCTCAGTTGAATCATCAAGAGCGGTTGTTGAAGATTCTCCACCAGCAGCGGCCTCAGACACTAAATCAAAGTATCCTGTACCCACTTCTCTTTGATGTCTGGTAGCAGAATATCCCGATTTTTCAGACGCAAACTCAGATTGTTGAAGCTCTGAATATGCTGGCATTCCGCGATCTCTAAACTCTGATGCCAACTCAAACATTCCATGATTTAATTGATGGAACCCAGCAAGTGTCACAAACTGATATTTGAATCCCATTTTCCCCAATTCTTCTCTGAATACTGCAATAGTATCCTTATCAATATTAGCCTCCCAATTGAAACTTGGAGAACAGTTATAAGCTAACATTTGATCTGGAAATTCTTTCTTAACTGCTTCTGAAAACTCTTTAGCCACTTCAAGGCTTGGAATAGATGTTTCCATCCACAAAAGATCGGCATGCGGAGCATAAGAAATTCCTCTTTTAATACAGTGTTGAAGACCTGTACCTTCCTTAATACGATAAAATCCCTCAGGAGTACGTTCATCTTTATCAATGAATTCGTGGTCTCTTTCATCCGCATCTGAAGTAATAAGTTTTGCACTCTCCGCATCTGTTCTGGCAACTATTAATGTTGGAACACCACATACATCTGCGGCCAGTCTGGCAGCATTAAGATTCCTAACATGTTGTTTAGTGGGTATTAAAACTTTACCACCCATATGACCACATTTTTTTTCGGAAGCAAGCTGATCTTCATAATGAACTCCAGCAGCTCCCGCCTCTATGTAGGCTTTCATAATTTCAAAGCAATTTAACGGACCACCAAAACCAGCTTCTGCGTCAGCGACTATAGGTGCAAACCAATCTCTCTTGGCTCCACCTTCAGAATGCTCTATTTGATCTGCTCTCTGTAAAGCTCTGTTTATTTTTTTAGCAAGCTCTGGACCCGAGTTTGCAGGATATAAACTTTGATCAGGATATGTGGCTCCTGCCGTATTGTTATCTGCGGCAACTTGCCAACCTGAAAGGTAGATCGATTTTAATCCTGCACGAACCATTTGCATGGCTTGGTTGCCCGATAAAGCCCCTAAAGAAGACACCTGATCTTCCGTATGGAGAAGTTCCCATAGACGATTAGCTCCTCTTGTTGCAAGGGTAAATTCTATCTGAACTGATCCTCTCAATTTTTTTACTTCTTCAATTGAATAAGGTCTCTCTATTCCATCAAATCGATCTTTGGGTGCCGAAGGAATTAAATCATAGAAACTTTTTGACACATCCAATCCTTTCAAAAAAAATAAGGCCTAATTAGAAATAGATATTATTTCTTCATAAGCTTGTAGGGTTAAGAATTCTTCACATTCAGGACATATAGACATTTTTTCAAATATTTCAACAGCTTTTTCATAATTTCCTTTATTCCAATGATCGTCACCTAGAAGCTCTTTCAACTTTTTCATTTCATCTGCAAGAATTTCTTTGAATAGGTTCTCATCTACTCTTCTCCCGTCATCAAGATTTGTAGAATGTTTAAGCCATTGCCATATTTGTGCCCGCGAAATCTCTGCTGTAGCGGCATCCTCCATGAGGTTGTAAAGAGGAACAGCGCCTTTTCCACCTAACCAGGCCGCAATATACTGAACACCAACTCTGACGCATTCTCTTATTCCTTTTTCAGTTCTTTCTCCTTCATGTACTTTTAGAAGGTCTTTTTGGGTAATAGAAATATTATCCAAGGACATATCTAGCTGATTATTTCCTGATATCTTGTTATCAAAGATCTCCAAAGCAATTGGAACCAATCCTGGATGAGCTACCCAAGTTCCATCATGACCATTATTGGCTTCTCTTTCCTTGTCGTTTCTTACCTTTTCAAAAGCTTGTTCGTTTGCTTGGTCATCGTTCTTAACCGGAATTTGTGCAGCCATACCTCCCATGGCAAATGCCCCTCTTTTGTGACAAGTTTTAATGAGAAGCAAGGAATATGCGCTTAAAAAGGCCTCACCCATAACCACCTGGGATCTGTCAGGGAGTATATAGTTCGAATTTAATGCGAGTCTTTTTATATAGCTAAAAATGTAATCCCATCGACCACAGTTTAGTCCGACAATATGATCTCTTAGCTCGAAAAGAATTTCATCCATTTGAAAGGCTGCAGGTAATGTCTCAATTAAGACCGTCGCCTTGCAGGTCCCAATTGGAATATTTAAAGATTTTTGTGTATGCTCAAAAACTTCATTCCACAGCCTCGCCTCTAGATATGTTTCCATTTTAGGGAGATAAAAATAAGGTCCTGTTCCTTTTTCTGATATTTTTTTATGGTTGTGAAACAAGTAAGTTACGAAATCAAATATTCCAGCCGAAATTCTTTTACCGTCTACTTGTATATGAGCTTCTTCAAGATGCCATCCCCTTGGACGAACAATCAACACCGCAGGATTATCAGCCAATTTATATTCTTTCTTTGTGTTAGGATCGACAAAGTCTATCTCATCATTCCATAGGTCCAAAAGATTTATTTGACCTTGAATAACATTTTCCCATGTGGGTGACATTGAGTCTTCAAAATCAGTCATAAAAGTCTTGGCTCCAGAATTCAGAGCATTTATAACCATTTTCCTATCTACTGGACCGGTTATTTCCACTTTCCTGTCTTGAAGGTCTTTAGGAATCAAAGCAACTTTCCAGTCACCATCTCTTATTGATTGGGTTTCTGGTGGAAAATCAGGTAAAACACCTTTATCATATTCCTTTTGTTTTTCTTCTCTAGCTATTAAGAGGTTCCTTCTTTTTTCTCCAAAATTCCTTTCCAGATCAGCGATTAATTCTAAACATCCCTTCGTTAATATCTTTTCAATTCCTGGAATCTGTTGACCCAAAACCTCCAAATTTTCAGGTGTTTCTCTTGAATTTGTATTCATATTTCTGCCGTAGTAATGGGTTAAAGTATAACATAGAAAAATTGATGATGTTATAGATGATGTTATAATAGTGAATCTATTTATAAAGGTATAGTTGTGACTTCTGGAAAAAAGAAAAAGATGAAAGCTCAAAGACCCAGAGGATTTGAGGATATCTCAGGTAAGGATTACCTTGGTATTGTACAACTTGCCGAATCAATTGAGAGGGTTTACCAGGGGTATGGTTTTGAACCATTAGAAACCAGCGTGATAGAATATTCTGAGATGATTGGTTCTTTTCTGCCCGATCAAGAGAGGCCCAATGAAGGAGTCTTTTCGTTTGAAGATGACGATGGGAATTGGTTATCTTTACGTTACGATTTAACTGCCGGTTTAGCTCGATATGTTGCAGAGAATTTTGATAGTCTTCCAAAACCTTACAGGCGATATCAATCCGGATTTGTGTTTAGAAACGAGAAATCAGGGCCAGGAAGATTCAGACAGTTTTTACAGATAGATGCTGATACTGTTGGTAGTGAGAATCCTTTGTCCGATGCAGAAATGTGTATGATGTTTTGTGATTCACTAGAAAATGTAGGCATAAAGAGAGGTGAATATCTTATCCGTCTTAATAGTCGAAATCTTCTTGATGCACTCCTGGAACAAAATAAAATTCCAACAGAAGATAATTCCGAGAAAACATATATGTCAGTTATGAGATCAGTTGATAAGCTTGATCGATTGGGTCTCACCGCTGTGGAATTGCTTCTAGGTAAGGGCAGAAAAGATGAGTCTGGTGATTATACTCAGGGCGCCGGTCTCGATGAAAATCAAATCTCTTCAATCCTATCTTTTCTTGAAAATGGAAAAGATACAAAAAAATTGAACCGTTTAAAAGCACTTGAAAACCTAGAAATGAAGTTTGGTGGTTCACAAAAATTTTCAGATGCTGTTAGCGAATTAAATGCAATATCGAGAATAATAGAGAATTCAGGGTACCAAGAAGATCAAATTGCCATTGACCCCTCAGTGGTTCGAGGTCTTAGCTATTATACTGGTGCAGTCTATGAAGCTGATTTAATTTTTTCCAATAATAAGAAATTAAATAATTATGGTTCTGTTGGAGGAGGAGGCAGATACGATAATTTAATCGAGAGATTGAAAGGCGTGTCAGTTCCTTCCTCTGGTATTTCAATTGGACTAAGCAGATTGGCAAGCGCCCTAAGGTTATTGAAGGAAGACAACCCTATAGATGGCTGTTTAGATGTTGTTGTATTGGTTATGGACAAGGAGAAAAGATCTATTTTCTACGAAATAGCTTCACAACTAAGGAAAGAAAAAATTATTGCAGAATGCTATACGGGTGATGGTGGTATGAAAGCACAACTTCGCTACGCGGATAAAAGAAATGCTAAATTTGTTGTAATAGTAGGCGAAGATGAGATGGCAAATGATACGGTAACCATTAAAGATCTTGCTAGGGGTAAAGAGTTATCGGAAAATATTAACGATAATGAAGAGTGGAGATCTGGTAAAGGCTCACAAATATCAATTTCCAAAGATCAATTAATAGCAGAAATTCAAAGAAAAATAAAAAAAAGTTCATAATTTATGAAATTGTTATTTGATTATTAATATAATTCATATTATATGAATATGTAATATGAAAAAAAATGTTAACGACATAATTAATTCGCTTGGTGGAACAGGAAAGCTTGCCAATTTATTAGGCGTTAATCCTTCCGCAGTATCTAATTATAGGCAAAAAGGTTTTCCAGATCGTTTGCATCTAAAGATTGCAATGTTATGTGAAGAAAGATCAGTGCAAATTAGTAATGATGTTTTGGGAGGAGTGACAGTTCCAAAGATTATTAAAACAAACCCAAAAGAATATTTATCAGGAACATCTCTCTCTATGGTCAAACATCTCTCAACTGGTGGTTTTGATTTAATAGATCCACCAGTAATAGTCTCTGCTGACAAAGTTCTAGACCGAATGGGTGAAAATTCAGCTGATAGACTTTTTATTTTTTCAGATCAAGAAGGTCTAAGATTATGCCTTCGTCCTGATTTAACCATTCCAACATGCCTTTATTATTTAGACCAAGGGTTTACAGGGGAAAAGAAATTATATTCCTATTTTGGTAAAGTTTTTCAGCTCAGATTAGACAATAGTTCCGGACCATCAGAATATAGCCAGGCAGGCTTAGAATATATAGGAAAACAGGATCAATTAGCTTCTGAGATAGAGATTTTTTATAAAGTTGAATCATCCCTGAGAAGCGAAGGCCTTAAGAATTATCACACATTTATGGGAGATGTTTCTCTATTCTCAATTTTTCTGGATGTTATGGATCTTCCTGATCTTTGGAGAAAAAAGTTAAAGGCCAAGTACTGGAATGAATCAGACTTCAAGGCGCTTTTGGAGGATTTGTCCTTTAAGAAATCTGTCGATAACGAGCTTGCTCGTAGAGTTTTTTCACTTGATAGGGAGTCCGCTACAGATTTGGTTAGAAGGAGTCTTGGGATGTCTTTTGAGGCAACACCTATCGGGAGAACTGTTGAAGAAATAATGGAGAGATTAAGACAGAAAGGAGAGGAGTTCTCTTTACAGCCACTTTCAAAGGTTACAGTTAATCTTATAAAAGAATTTCTGTCTATCTCAGATAAACCTTTTAAGGCTTTGGATCGTTTAAGATTAATATCAAAAAATTTGGATAGTTCTCTCCTAAGACAAATAGATACAGCCAAAGAAAGGTTAGAACAAATTAAAGAGCTTGGAGTAAATCTTGATAAATCTGAATTTTCTTCCGAGAAGGGAAGAGAGGTTGAGTATTACACAGGTTTTCTTTTCGATTTTGTTAATTCCCAAAAAGGGAAATCGATCCACCTTGGTGGAGGTGGTCGTTATGATAATTTAATAAGGTCAATGGGTTCAAAAACTGATATCCCCGCAGTAGGAGCCGCACTAAATATGGAAAACCTGGAGAAAGCATTATCTTTGAGGTTATTGCAATGAAAGCAATTACTATGGCATTGCCTTCAAAAGGGCGGATTCAAGAGGATATGAATAGGTTTCTAAACTCTGCTGGGATTTCAATCATACGTGATGGAGATCAAAGAACTTATACAGGCCATATAAAGGAATTTGAGGATATAAAAATAAGATTCCTTTCTGCTAATGAGATAGCAATGGAACTGCTGGCGGGTAATGTTCAATTGGGTATTACGGGATTGGATTTAATCTCTGAGTTGGATAATAAGATTTCTAAAGAAGTAATCATTCTGTCCAAACTAGGTTTCAGTAAAGCAGATGTAGTTGTTGCAATCCCGAACTCCTGGATTGATGTTTCCAGTACACAGGATCTAGCAGAGGTAACTCGAGATTTTTTACACATTCACGAAAGGCGATTAAGAGTTGCTACTAAATTTGAAAGGCTGACAAGAAATTTTTTTAATGAAAAGGGTATTAATAACTATAGAATTGTCGAAAGTACTGGCGCGACTGAAGGGTCGCCTTCAGCTGGGACTTCAGAGCTTATAGTAGATATAACATCAAGCGGAAAAACATTGGAGGCTAATAATTTAAGAGTTTTAAATGATGGGGTAATTTTAAAAAGTGAGGCCTGTATTTTCGCATCTAAAAGTCTCAATTGGGATAAATTTAACCTCAATCCAGTGGAGAAATTATTGAGAACGATTTCAGCCAGATCGGAGGCAATTAATAAGGTTGAAATGCTTTTTGAGTACCTCTCTTACGACGACAGTTTAGAATTGGATTTATTTAGAAAGTTTAATGGTATTTTTTCAGGCGGAACACCTAATTTGGGAGATGCTGTTTCCTTAATTACTCCTGAAAAAAAATCGTCTTCGTGCTCCCAATATTTAACATCGAAGGGCTATGGTCCTATAAGAATTAATAGACCTAATCTCATATATTTTAATATTGATAGCGCATGGCAAAAGTTAAAAACTGAAATAGATTTGTGAATTTATAACAAAAAAGGCCATCATAATCTGATGGCCTTTTTCTTTGTTTATATAAATATATGAATTACATCATACCGCCCATGCCACCCATGCCGCCCATGCCGCCCATATCAGGCATAGCAGGAGCTGCTGACTTTGGCTCAGGTTTATCCGCTACCATAGCTTCAGTAGTAATTAATAGACTGGCAATAGAAGATGCATCTTGGAGCGCTGTTCGAACAACTTTTGTTGGATCAACAATTCCTTCCGCTACCATATCAACATATTTCTCATTTTGAGCATCAAAACCGAAATTAGGTTTGGTGGAACCAAGCACTTTAGCGACAACGATCGAACCCTCAACACCAGCGTTTTCGGCTATTTGACGAATTGGTGATTCCAGAGCTCGTTTTATAATACGAATACCAGCACTCTCATCTTCAGATGCTGCCTTCATCTTGTCGACTGCCTTAGTAGCTAAAAGTAATGCTACACCGCCTCCGGTCACAATACCTTCTTCCACTGCAGCACGTGTTGCATTTAGGGCATCGTCAACTCTATCTTTTCGTTCTTTGACCTCTACTTCAGTAGCACCGCCGATTTTAAGAACAGCAACACCCCCTGCAAGTTTAGCAAGTCTTTCTTGAAGTTTTTCTTGATCATAATCAGAAGTGGTTTCTTCAATCTGACGACGAATTTGGCTTACCCTTCCTTGTATATCTTTAC
>PCCF01000046.1 GCA_002731945.1 Rhodobiaceae bacterium
TAAAAATAACTAACTTAAAGAATAAATTGGGAGAGTAAATGGTAAATAATCTTCCCTTATTATCTGCCCTTATTAATAGACGGAGAATTTGTGGAAAGTAATTCCAAAGATTATCTGGAAGTTACTAATCCACTGTCGCAAGAAGTATTATGCAAAGGGAGATGTTTGGAGGGGTATAGAAGTAGTAGAGCAGGCTACTTAGAATTATTGTTCATTACGAAACACTACAGGTATGATATATGTTTTCAGGCAAATTTTTAGGACATGAAGATGAAGGCTGTAAATTATTCTGAAGGTAAGGTTAAAACTTTCATAAACTTAGAGGGGGATTTTAGGTATGTCTGAGCATACTACAAAAGTTGATTTGTCTCCAAAAGAAGAAATTAGGGGATTAGTTGAACGCTCCAGAGTGGCACAAAAGAAAATCGAAAACTATACTCAAGAGCAAGTTGATGAACTAATCCGAGCAATGGTTTGGTCCGTTGCACGACCGGGTGTTGCAGAGGAAATTGCACAATTTACTCTTGATGAAACCCAGTTAGGTAATTACGAAGGTAAATTCCTAAAAATTCAAAGGAAAACTCGAGCAACATTGATGGATATTATCGATGATAAGTCTGTTGGTATACTTGAAGAAGATCCTGAAAGAGCAATTGTCAAAATCGCCAAACCTATGGGAGTTATAGGCGCCCTTGCTCCGTCGACAAATCCCGAAGCTACTCCTGTAATTAAAGCTATTCATGCCGTAAAAGGTAGAAATTCGATTATCGTAGCCCCTCATCCAAGAGCAAAACTCACAAATAAGAAAATATGCGATTTGATGAGAAACGCTCTTGAGACTTATGGTGCACCAGCTGATCTGGTGATTGGAATTGAAACACCAACTCTAGAACTCACTAACGAATTGATGAATCAATGCGACAGGGTTCTTGCAACAGGTGGAGGTGCAATGGTAAATGCTGCTTACTCAAGCGGGACCCCCGCTCTTGGAGTAGGTGTGGGCAATGCAGTGATTACTGTAGATGAAACAGCGGATTTAGAGGATGCATCAGATAAAATCAAAATATCTAAAACACTTGATCTTGCTGCTTCCTGCTCCGCTGACAATTCTGTTATTCTTGTCAATACGATTTATGATGAAATGATATCGAAATTTCAAAAAAAAGGTGGATATCTGGTTAGTGAAGAAGAAAAGGAAAAACTGAAAAATACCTTATGGGACGAGGAAGGCCATTTAAATACTGCAATTGTGGCACAACCAGCAGATAAAATAGCAGAAATGGCGGATATTAGTATTCCCGAAGGAACCGAATTCTATATAGTTCCGGAAACCGGATGGGGACCTGATCACCCGTTCTCTGGAGAAAAATTGTCAGTGGTTATGGCGCTTTACAAAGCTGATAACATTGATCACGCTATAGAATTAACAAACAACATCCAATCATACCAAGGCCAAGGGCACTCCTGTGGAATATATTCAAATAGTGATGAGAACATCATGAAACTAGCAAACGTTACGAAGACTTCTAGAGTCATGGTTAACCAACCTCAATCAGCCTCCAATAGTGGTAATTTATGGAACGGAATGAGACAAACATTCTCACTCGGTTGTGGGTCTTGGGGAGGAAATGGAACAAATAATAATATTTCATGGCGAGATTTAATTAACGAGACGTGGGTGTCTAAGCCATTAACAGAAACAAAGGAGCTTAGATCTGACGAAGAGCTCTTTGGTGATGTCATGGATAAAATAAAATAGACGGACAGCCAATTTTTTCGCCAAATTGACACAATAAAATATGAAATTATCTGAAGAACAAAATGCTTTTTATAATGTCGCAAAGGAATTTGCGATTAAAAAAATGGAGCCTAATGCGGAAAAATGGGATGAAGATAAAATTTTTCCTATCGATACGCTCAAAGAACTCGCAAGTCTTGGCTTTGCCGGAATTTATGTTTCTCCTTCGCTAGGAGGATCAGGTTTAACAAGAATAGACTCAACACTGATATTTGAAGCACTTAGCCATGGATGCACTTCAACAGCTGCATTTTTATCAATACACAACATGGCAACCTGGATGATAGATTCTTTTGGTGATGAAGAATTAAAAGAAAGATTTGTCCCTGATCTCTGTAGCTTTAATAAAATAAGCTCATATTGCCTCACTGAGCCGGGAGCCGGTTCAGACGCAGCTAACCTCAGAACAAAAGCTGTAAAGGATGGAAAATATTATATCGTTAATGGGACAAAGTCTTTCATATCGGGGGGCGGGACTTCTGATATCTATGTAACCATGGTTAAGACCGATGACAATTCTATTTCTACGTTAGTTATAGAAAAAGATTCCAAAGGGCTCTCATACGGAGAACAAGAGAAAAAAATGGGATGGAATTCTCAACCAACCTCTCAGGTTTTTTTTGAAGACTGTAAAGTTCCGGTGGAAAACCTAATTGGAAAAGAAGGAGATGGATTTAAATTTGCTATGATGGGTTTGGACGGCGGTAGGTTAAATATCGCTGCTTGTTCTTTGGGAACAGCACAATCCGCCTACGAAAGAGCGGTTAATTATGTAAACGAAAGAGAGCAATTTGGGAAAAAAATCCAAGAATTTCAAGCTTTACAATTTAAATTGGCCGATATGGCTACAGATCTTGAAGCCTCTAGACTTATGCTTAGAGACGCAGCTCAAAAGGTTGATGAAAATGCTCCGGATAAAACAAAAGCAGCTGCGATGGCAAAGAGGTTTGTTACCGATGCCTGTTTTAATGTTGTTAACGAAGCACTCCAAATTCACGGTGGGTATGGATATCTAAAAGACTACCCTTTGGAAAGAAACTTGAGAGATCTTAGGGTTCACCAGATTCTTGAAGGAACTAACGAGATAATGCGTGTCATTATAGCGAGAGAGATTCTTAAGGGTAATAAATGACTGAAAAAGAAGTGTTTTTTGAAACGAGAGGTTCTCTCGGATTAATAACCATAAATCGTCCCGATGCCTTAAACGCTCTCACATTGAATATGGTAAGAGAAATACACCCCATACTCAAAGAATGGGCAAATGACTCAAAAATAAAATTTGTGGCTATTCGGGCTACAGGTGATAAGGCTTTTTGTGCAGGTGGTGATATAAGGGCCTTATACGATTGGGGGCGGTCCGGTGACACTCGGTCTACTGGCTTTTATTATGAGGAATACAAGTTGAATCGCTTCATCAAAAGGTTTCCAAAGCCTTATATAGCCCTAGTAAATGGAATAGTTATGGGAGGCGGAGTTGGTATATCTGTTCATGGTAGTCATAGAATTGCAGGGGAAAATTTCTCCTTTGCTATGCCCGAGACCGGGATTGGTCTTTTTCCTGATGTAGGTGGAAGTTATTTTTTATCACGTCTACCGAAAAATATAGGCATGTACCTAGCCCTGACGGGAAACAGGATAAAATCTTCTGATGCCATTTTTCTAGGAATCTCGCAACATTTTATTGAGTCTGAAAAACATGGAAAAATTATTGATTACTTATCTGAGGGGAAAAATCCGGAAAGCTTTATTCAAGACCTAAAATTAGATCCAAGTGTATCTGAAATAGAAAAAATTTCGAATGAAATAGGAAATCTTTTTGATGCAGAAAGCGTTGAAGGTATTCTGGAAAATCTGGAAAATCATAAAGGTGAATTAGCTACAAAAAGTTTGGATACAATTCTAAAAAAATCCCCTACATCATTAAAATTGGCTCATAAACAAATAACAAATGGCAAAAATATTAATTTTGAAGAGTGCATGAAAATGGAATACCGTATGGTGTGCAGAGTAATGAGCGATAAAGACTTTTATGAGGGAGTAAGAGCTTTAATTATTGATAAAGATAATGTTCCAAAATGGGATCCAAAAACTGTTGAAGAAGTTAATGATGACAAAATTTCTGATTTTTTTTCTTCTTTAGAGGATAAAGAATTAAATTTTGATTGAAGGAGAGACATATGACTAAAGTTTCATTTATTGGTCTTGGTAATATGGGTCTACCAATGGCAAAAAATTTGGTAAGAGCAGGTCACGACGTTACGGGATTTGATTTGGTTGAAGGTCAGTTGACTGAACTCGTAAAATCAGGGGGAAAAGTCTCTGAAAACCTTAACGACACACTGAAAAATTCTGAAGTCGTAATAACAATGCTCCCTTCCGGTAAGCATGTTAAATCAGTTTATCTGGGAGAAGAAGGCATTATCAAAAATTCTCCTGCAGGTTTACTGCTGATAGATTCTTCGACTATTGATGTGGAGTCGGCGCGCGAAGTCGAAGAGGTGGCAAATAAGTCAAATCTAAAAATGTTGGATGCTCCAGTATCTGGAGGTGTTACCGGAGCTGAGGCTGGAACTTTAACTTTTATGGTAGGTGGTGATGAAGAGGCTTTTGAAAAAGGTAAAGAACTATTAGATATCATGGGCGGTAATGTGATACACGCAGGTCAGGCAGGAAATGGTCAAGTCGCAAAAATATGCAATAATATGCTATTAGCTATATCAATGATTGGAACATCTGAAGCTTTCAATTTAGCAGAGAGATTAGGACTGGATTCACAAACATTTTATGATATTTCCTCTACTGCCTCCGGACAATGTTGGTCAATGACAAGTTATTGCCCTGTCCCTGGTCCTGTACCTACAAGCCCAGCTAACAACAACTATAAACCTGGCTTTTCTTCAGCCCTTATGTTGAAAGATTTAAGACTGTCTCAAGAAGCCTCAAAAATAACAAATACGGAGACACCACTAGGTGCCCACTCAACAGAAGTCTATGAAAAAATGGAAAAAGGTGGTTATGATAATCTTGATTTTTCCGGGGTAATAAAGTTAATTAGTGGTGAATTAAAATAAACCTAGGAAAGTTTTATGAGTGAAGATTTAAAATTTCCAGTACCGGAAGACTTTAAGAAATCGGCACATATCACTGATGAGATCTATAAAGATCTATACAATGAATCTCAACAAGATAATGTTGGATTTTGGAGCAAACAAGGTAAACGTATTGATTGGATAAAACCTTACAACAATATTAAAAATGTTATTTGGTCTAAAAAGAAGGTAGATATTAACTGGTTTTATGACGGTTCACTAAATGTCTCCGCTAATTGTATAGATCGTCATCTAAAAACGCGGGGAAACCAAACAGCAATAATTTGGGAGGGGGATGACCCTAAAGAATCGAAAAAAATTACCTACAAAGAACTTTATGAACATGTGTGCAAATTTTCAAACGCCTTGAAAGTTAATGGTGTATCCAAAGGTGATCGAGTAACAATATATATGCCGATGATACCCGAAGCGGCATATGCCATGCTCGCTTGTGCAAGAATTGGTGCTGTTCATTCTGTTGTCTTTGGAGGTTTTTCACCAGAAGCTCTTGCCGGGAGAATTCTTGATTGCGATTCACATTTTTTAATCACCGCCGACGAAGGAATTCGTGGTGGAAAGACAATTCCCCTAAAAGAAAACTCGGATAAAGCCTTAGAAAAATGCCCGGATGTCAAAACTGTTTTTGTGGTTAAAAGAACAGGTGGGGGAGTAAATATGCTTTTAGGCAGAGATTTCTGGTATCATGATATCATCGAAAACGTTTCATCAGAATGTTCTCCTGAAGAGATGGATGCTGAAGATCCTCTCTTTATTCTCTATACATCAGGATCTACAGGAAAACCTAAAGGTGTTCTCCACACCAGTGGGGGATATTTGGTTTACGCTTCCTATACGCATGAAATAATTTTTGATTACCATGAAGGTGATGTTTATTGGTGTACAGCTGATGTGGGTTGGGTAACCGGACATTCATATATAGTTTATGGTCCTCTCGCAAACGGTGCAGTTACACTTATGTTTGAAGGCGTTCCAAATTATCCTACCTCTTCCAGATTTTGGGAAGTATGTGATAAGCACAATGTTAACATATTTTATACCGCACCTACAGCAATTCGAGCTTTAATGAAGGAAGGAGACAATCCTGTAAAATCTACTAAAAGATCAAGTTTAAGACTTTTGGGAACAGTAGGAGAACCTATAAACCCAGAGGCTTGGTTGTGGTATTACAATACGGTAGGTGAAAAGAAGTGTCCCATCGTGGATACCTGGTGGCAAACCGAAACAGGCGCAGCTTTAATTTCTCCTCTTCCAGGAGCTACGGACTTGAAACCTGGTTCAGCTACAAAACCACTTCCTGGAGTAAAACCTGTCCTTATCGATGAAGAGGGAAATGAGTTGGAAGGAGAAAATGAAGGAAACTTATGTCTGGCAGACAGTTGGCCAGGACAAATGCGAACTGTTTATGGTGATCATCAGAGATTTATCGAAACCTATTTTAGCCAATTTAACGGATACTATTTTACTGGGGACGGCTGTAAAAGAGACGCCGATGGATACTATTGGATAACCGGTCGAGTTGATGATGTAATTAATGTATCAGGACATAGAATGGGAACGGCAGAAGTCGAAAGTGCCCTTGTTGCACACCCAAAAGTCTCCGAATCTGCTGTCGTTGGTTATCCTCATGAGATCAAAGGCCAAGGAATTTATGCCTATGTAACATTGAATTCTAGTGAAACTGGTGATAAAGAAATTCAAAAAGAGCTTGTTAATTGGGTAAGAAAAGAGATTGGTCCTATAGCAAGTCCTGATTTAATTCAATTTTCCCCTAACCTTCCAAAAACTAGATCCGGTAAAATTATGAGAAGAATTCTTAGAAAAATTGCCGCAAATGATTATTCGGACTTAGGAGATACATCAACCTTGGCTGAGCCGACAGTAGTTGATGAATTAATTGATAATCGTCAAAATAAATAATCTTCAATGAAAGCAATTCAAATTAATGAAGGAAAGATGTTTTGGGAAGAAGCCTCATTACCACCCTGTGAGGGTTCTGAGGTTTTAATAAAAATTAAAGCAACTGCAGTAAATAGGGCAGATTTAGCTCAGAAAGCAGGCCTTTACCCTCCTCCACCAGGTGCTAGTCAAATCCTAGGCTTAGAATGTAGTGGCATTATTGAGAAAGTAGGAAGCAAAGTAAAAAATAGAAAAATAGGCGAAGAAGTTACTGCATTATTGTCAGGTGGAGGCTATGCAGAATATGTTTGTTGTCCCGAAAACCATGTTCTTCCTATTCCTAAATCTCTTACTCTTCTAGAAAGCGCAGCAATACCTGAGGTATTTGCAACATGTTGGTTTAATTTATTTATGGAAGGAAACTTAAAAATAGGTGAGAAAGTTCTATTTCATGCTGGGGCAAGCGGAATTGGTACTGCTGGAATACAACTTTGTAAAGAATTTGGTTGTTATTCATATGTTACTGCTGGTACCGAAGAAAAAGTAAATTTTTGTGTAAAATTAGGATCTGAAAAAGGTATCGTTAGATCAGAAAATAGATATGAGTCATTTAAGAATTATTGCCCAGATGGACTAAACATTATTTTAGACCCTGTAGGAGGTAATTATTTTGAAGAAAATCTTAATAACCTCGCTATTGATGGAAGATTAATAATAATAGGAATACTTGGAGGAACAGAGGGTAAATTAAATATTGGTCATCTTTTAATGAAAAGGCAAAAAATTATAGGATCGACAATAAGATCTCGTTCCATAAAGGTTAAAGGACAAGTTATGGAACAATTGTTTGATAAAATTTGGCCTCTCTTTAATGCAAGAAAAATTAAACCAATAATTTATAAAACAATGAATATTAATGAAGCAGAAAAAGCTCATCAAATAATGTCTGAAAATAATAATATTGGAAAAATTGTTCTGGAAATTTCCTAGTTTATTTTACTACCTCTAATCCCTTATCAAGAACTCGTTCAAATCTATCAAATAATTCATGTATCTCATCCTCAGTTATGATTAAGGGCGGGCACACGGCTAGAACATCACCAATTGCTCTTAAAATTAGACCTTCTCCGTGTCCAATATCAGTTAATAAAGGGCCTACACTCCCAATTGGATCAAATGGAGTAGAAGTTTCTTTGTCTTTTACCAATTCGACAGCTCCCATTAATCCAACGCCTCTTGACTCCCCCACTAAATCATTTTCTTCTAATTTCTTTAATCTCCCTTGAAAAATTGGCTCAAGTAAAGGCACTCTTTCCATAAGACCATCTTCTTCAAGAATACGAATATTTTCAAGAGCAACTGCGCATGCCACAGGATGACCTGCCGAAGTAAATCCACTTCCATAAAGATTATTTTTAACTGTATTTTCTGCAATTATTTGATAAACCTTATCCGTCATAAGCAACGCACCCATAGGAATATAATTAGATGTGATTTGCTTTGATAGAACAATAAAATCTGGCTCAATACCATAAAGTTCGCATGCAAATGGTTTACCAGTTCTTCCAAAACCATTTATAACTTCATCAGCAACAATCATTACTTCATACTTTTTGCAAACAGCTTGAATTTTTTTCCAGTACGTTTTTGGAGGCACTATTAAACCTCCTGCACCCATTACAGGTTCGCCAAAAAATGCAGCAACTGTTTCGGGGTCTTCTTTTAATATAAGATCTTCTAATTCGTTAGCACATCTAGTTGCAAAATCTTCTTCAGTTTCTCCATCCTTACCTTCTTTCCAATAATGAGGGCACATTGTATGAAGGACTTCTTTTATTGGTAAATCAAAATCATTGTGCATCAATGGTATTCCTGTAAGGCTACCAGAAGCAATTGTTATTCCATGATAGGCTTTTAACCTTGAAATTATTTTTTTCTTTTTGGGTTTATTCAAAGCATTATTGTAGTACCAGATCATTTTCATGGCTGAATCATTGGCTTCAGATCCTGAATTAGTATAATGAACACGCGTCATACCTAAACCAACCATCTTGGTCAATTTTTGTGATAACTCGGCTACAGATGGATGTGATTTATGTGTAAATGAATGATAATAAGGCAAGGTTTCCAGCTGTTTTTTTGCAGCTTGGACTAACCTATCTTCTCCAAATCCTACAGCAACCGACCATAACCCTGACATTGCCTCAATATATTCGTTTCCTTGCTCGTCCCAAACTTTTATGCCTTTTCCTTTTTCGATTACCATAGGGCCTTGATTCTCAATTCTTCTTGCGTTTGAGTAAGGATGAAAATGATGTTCGGCATCAAGAGCCGCATAAGAATTTGGTTTTTTTTCAGTCATTTTGATCTTTCTTGATTTAGAATAAACATGCATTCGAAAAGGTTCAATTGCATATATTAAAAAAAAAATCTAACCTTTTTAAAGTAAATCATATAATAGGAAAAATGAACCATATATTAGAAGATATTCTAGTTATCGATTGTGCTAGCTATATAGCAGGGCCGGCGGCGGCAACAATTATGTCGGATTTTGGTGCAAGAGTTGTAAAGGTAGAGCCACCGGATGCCGGAGACAGCTACAGAGGCTTAATAAGACTTCCGGGCTTACCTGAGGGTGGTGGAAACTATCCTTGGACTCTAACAAGTAGGAATAAAGAAAGTCTCGCCATGGATTTAAAAGAAAAAGAAGCACAAGAAATTTTAAATCCATGGCGAGACTTTCTTTATTCCTACTTGTTAGAGTCCAAGGATAGTTTCCACCACCCTCAGGTA
>PCCF01000047.1 GCA_002731945.1 Rhodobiaceae bacterium
CGTCACCAAGATCACTTATTTCAGAAGTAAAATTATAATCTAAAATATACTCACTTCTCGACATTTGCCACCCTTGTTCGGTTTTTTTGAAACTGTTATGATAACGACCACCAAAGAAATTTAAATTTTCACCGTCATGTGTTGATGTTGCGACTCCATAGCATTCTACTTCAGCGGTTTCTCCATTGACTTCAATTGCTATATTTGAAAGAAAATGATATCGGTGCAGGGATTGTTTTTCAAGTTCCATTACGACTGGATAAAAGTCTTGTACATCTCCCTTGTAAAATCCATAATCTATATAAGCATCTTCTGTGTAGCAAGTTCGCAAAAGATCTTCGTCCAACCAGTCCAACGCACGACAATACCTTGTTATGGTTTGATTGATAGCTAACTGAGCCTCTACTTTATCTAATCTTTCTTCTATATTACTCATTTATAATTTCCTCCTAGTTTTTCTAATACAAGAATATTAACAAAAATGGATAACATACATAATATTTATTAATTATTAATAAGATTGCATTAATTATTCTTGACTACCTCTAAAAGTCTGTAGTAAAATTTTCTTTAGTCAACATTAATTTGTAGGAGGGTTAAATCAACCTAGAAACTATGGTATACAGTTAGGCGCACGTTTTTAGAAGCTACGCTACTTAACATAAGGAGGGATGAAGTCTAATTATGGATGCAAAGGTTTTTGATTATAAAAAAGGATGGCAAAATATTCCTGATCCGGAAGGAGTAGATCGGAAAAATGAATATAAAGACTTCGGTACCAAAAGAGTAAGCCCAGAGAGATACATTTCCCATGATTTTATGAATAGTGAATGGGAAAACTTGTGGACCAAGACTTGGCTTATGGCTTGCTCTTCAAGCGACATAAGAAATGTTGGCGATTACTTTAATTTTCGTATCGGTAAGGAGTCTATTGTTGTAATTCGCTCCTCAGCAGGAAAAGTTAGTGCTTTCTATAATGTCTGTCCTCATAGAGGAAATAAATTATTGTATGAAGATTTCGGATTCGTTAAAGATATAGGGTGCAGGTTCCACGGATGGAAATTTAATCTTGATGGAACAAATCAGTCGGTTACAGATTCAGAGACTTTCCGAGATGAAGTCCTTTGTTACGATTTAGATCTTAGTAGCGTAAAAGTTGAAGAAGAATGTGGTTTTGTATGGGTCACTATGCATGAAGACCCCATGCCTGTTAGAGAATATCTTGGAGAAGTGGCCGAACATTTGGATCTTTACGATGTTGGAAACATGAATGTGATACGACATGTTCATTCGGAATGGGCAGCTAATTGGAAAACGGGTCTCGAAGCTTTTTATGAGACTTATCATTTGTCGTTTATTCATCCACAAACTCAAGGAATGATGGAAGATTATTTTGTTCAAATGGACACCTGGGATAATGGTATGAACCGTATGATTGTACCCTTTATTGAGCCCAGCAAAAGACAAGAAGGACATAATCTAATTAATGAGGCTACAAATATAATGCTTGCTGATGTCGGGATTGATCCAAATACCTTTGAAGGCTCTCCCGCAGAAGCCAAAAAGGCCATACAACAAAAGAAGAGAGAATTTTCTGAGTCATATAATCTTGGTTATGAGAAATATAGTGACGCACAACTAACGGATAGCTTCGTATACGGAATATTCCCGAATATTCAAATTGGCTGCCATCCGGAAGGAGTTTTTGTGCATAAATTTATGCCACACCCTACCAATCCGGAAATTTTCACCTACGATACATCAATAAATTATCGGACCGTTGATAATCCCAACTATCACGTACCTGGTTGGTTTGGTCTTCCCGAGGGAACAGACACAAGCGGGCAAGTTCGTCCAGATATAGTTCGTTATGGCTTGGGAGTAAAACCTGATTTAGGGGAAGTTTTGGAGCAGGATTCCGAACTAATACCGTTTGTTCAAGAGGGTGTTCGTTCTAGAGGTTTCAGGGGGCCTTTGTGGAGTGAGCAAGAAATAAGATTAAGACATTTTCATCACGAGATGGATAAATATATCAACCAGTAATGAATTTGTTAAAATTCTGCCGATTTCGTAGTCAATTTTCTTTTAATTTGACCTTTTTTAGGTGTGCATTAAAATACGAATCGTTTAGAAATTATATTCATCTTTTTGTAGTACTTTTGATAATTCTATGTACTATTAGGAAAATAAAACGAGATTTTAACGGATTTTTATTGCATGGGGAGGAATTTTGTAATGAAACTATTTATTAAGGTTTGTGCGAGTTTTGCACTCTTATTAACTCTTTTTTCAAACAACACTTTGTATTCTCAAGAAAATGATAGCGGAAGTGATAGCCGCTTGGGAATAGAAGAAATTATTGTTACAGGTACGAAACGGGATATTGCGCAACAGGATGTGCCAATTTCTATTACTACAATAACAGAAAGACAATTGGAAAATACATTTAGAAATGATGTTATGGCTCTAGGTGAGCTTATCCCAAATGTTACTTTAACTCCTCAAAATGGTTTTAACGCTATTGCTGGTGGGATGCGCGGAACAGGTTTTATCTCAATTCTTGTTACCAAAGATCCCTCCGTGGGCATAGTGGTTGATGACTTCGCCTTTAATCATGTTCAAGTTCAAGCGATTGAAATGTTTGATATGGAACAAGTAGAGATTTTCCGTGGTCCACAAGGTACATTATTTGGTAAAAATACAACTGGTGGTGCGATAAGTTTTACAACTAAAAAACCCGTTCTTGGCGAAACTTTCTTTGATGTTCAAACAACTTATGGTCAATATGACTCAAACGATGCAACCATTGAAAAGATAAACTTAGCAGCTAATTTCCCCATTGGCGATAAACTAGCTGTTCGTATTGCTATTATTCAAGATGAGGAAGAAGGTTATTGGACAAACAGTAAGCGTTCAGGAAATATTTTAGCCCTTGGCGGACCTGGCTCTAACGCTTTATATACTGATGGAGGTCAAATTAATCCAAAAGGAACAACACATAATGCTGATGGAACATTTACTTCTGTTGGTGACGGAGGCAAGATAGGCGGTAAGGATGTTCTTGCAGCCAAATTTAAAATTCGTTATGAACCAAATGATTTCTATCGAGCTGATTTTACATATGAAATAGTCGATGATCAGAGTGATGCTCCTGCAACTGCCAACGATACCCCTCATGGTGTAGAGGCTTATCTTTTCCCAATTCTTGGATTTCCTGGTTATCAACAAGGGCCTTCCCCAAGCGATCCTTTCATAACCGGTGAATCACAAACTTGTAATACTTTCACGTGTATAGGCAGAGGTCATGATATTGAGGTAGAAGGTGTATATTTAACTCAAACATTTAATTTTGAAAAATTTACCCTTAAATCCATCACCGGTATTAGGGATCAAGACGAAATTTTGAATAGTACCTACACTGGTGAATCTTATACATCCCTCTATGACGCTTCTAGAAATACTACTCGCGAACAAATGCAACAGGAATTTCGTGTAACTACAAATTTTGATGGACCTTTTAATTTTGTTGCTGGTGCGGCTTACTATGAAGATAATCTAGACTTTTTGGTTTATGGTAATCTTGGTTTTGTTGATCTTGTTTCACCTGCAGGTACATCTGCAGCATTGCAATTTCCAAATGTTGCTGAGATCCAAGCTTCTGGTCAAGATCGTACAAGTAAAGCAATTTATATCGATGCAAGCTATGAAATCAATGATCAAATGAGATTAACGGTTGGTGCGCGGCATACAGAAGACGAGAAAGATTTCTATCGTCGTCAGTATGCTCCTGATGGCGCTAGTTTTGCCCTTATTTTTACAGCGGACCAGTACATAGGCCCTTGGACTAATCCACTGCCCGACTCTTCATTTGGCGTTAGAATTAATAGCAGTAGAGATTTTGAGGCTGATACATGGCGCGTTGTTCTCGACTATAATATAGATGAGAACACAATGGTTTATGGGAGTATTGCAACAGGTTATGTTGCTGGTGGTTATACAGAAACTTGTGGTTCAGTATTTACTTGTCAACCATACAATGACGAGGAGAATACTAACATTGAAATTGGTTTGAAATCTGACTTGATGGATGGAAGATTGAGATTAAATGCAGCGGTATTCCAAACTGAGTACGAAAGCTTGCAAAGGGACTCTGTGAAGGTTCGTATGGTGGGTGACGTCTCGTTCCAAGAAACTTCAGCGGTGAATGAAGGCGAGACAACTGCAACCGGTTTTGAACTTGAGGCTACATTTGTTCCAAATGACAACCTTCGTTTTGATGGTTTCATAGGAATTTTAGATCATGAATATGATGAGTATGCACCTGGCCTAGATGCCGGAACTTTAACCGCTGGTGCAGCTTCTGGAGTTACTATTAATCCTGATCTATCCGGTTTGAATGTTCCTTTTTCTCCTGAGAAGACTGCAGGTTTATCAGTTACATATTTCCAGGATTTAGATTCAGGCGGTTCTTTAACTTACAATGTAGGATTTCATCATATGGATGAGTTTGAAACAAGTCCATTACCGGCTAATGCAGCAGGGGGAACTGCAGATAATCCGGTCATAAAGCAAAAAGCTAATAGTCAAGCACAAGAAAGAACCCTTGTTAATGCTTTTATCACATGGGATGCTACTGATAATATAGCTTTAACATTTTGGGGTCGAAACCTGACTGATGAAGTCTACAGAGTATCAGCTAACCCAGTGGCTGCGCTGTGGAACTTTACGAGATATGGTGCACCAATGTCAATGGGTGTCAGAGCTTCGTTTCACTTCTAAGTTTTGAAAAACTTTAATAATTAAAAACCCCGGTTAAGCCGGGGTTTTTTTTGTTACTCTCGTGCCTGCTATATCTACTTTGATAGTTTTTTCTCTCGATTTCTTTCCGGGCCTCAATATTTGTTCTAACAAATGTATAAACAAAAAGTGTTTTTCAACCTCAATATTATGTTGTAGAGTTTTGTAAGCTTTTTTAGGAATTAACGATGACAATAAATGGTTTACACCATGCAGCTATTTCGACTCCCGATATTGAAAGACTCATGAATTGGTATAGTGAAAATTTTGGATTTATAGAAGTTGCACGTACTGAATGGCCGAAAGGATCAAAACAGATCGATGACGTTGTTGGGTTAGAGGACAGTTCCGCAAAACAGGGTTTTTTAAAATGTGGAAACATTATGATAGAATTTTTTGAGTATTCTTCACCCCCTTGTCAGCCTATGGATAAAAATCGACCAGTAAATAATCATGGTCATACGCACGTTTGTGTAGATGTTACTAATATTGAAGAAGAATATGATCGGTTGGTAAAGAATGGAGTTCAATTTCATGCGCCTCCACAAGATTTTGGTCAAGTAAAGGCAACCTATGGTCGAGATATTGATGGTAATGTTTTTGAATTACAAGAAATAGTCGATCCTGATCATCCTGCAAAGGTCTTTTGAGAATAGTTTCATTTTAATTATTAAACATTGGTTGGGCTTCGTATTATAGAACAGGAGTAGCTGGTATGAATAGTATTGCGATATTTGGCGGCAGTGGAGGTTTAGGTATTGCCGTTGCTGAGATCCTGGCAGAAGATTATAAGTTGCTGATTGGGTATAATACAAACGAAGCGAAAGCGTCAGAGTTGTGCGAGCGTCTTAATTTAAAGGGTTTTAATACTTCTGCTGCACCGGTTGATGTGAGAGAGACGCAGTCGGTAGAAAATTTTCTTGCGCTTGCAGATTCTGATACCGAGACGAACCTTGTTGGTGTAGTTAATGCTGTGGGGCCGTCGATTCCCCTAAAACCTCTGACAGATGTTTCTGCAGATGAGTTTCAGTCGATTATGTCGGTTGATGTATTCGGAGCCTTCAATGTATTGAAAGAATCCGCTCGTCGATTAGGTGTCAGTGGCGGCGGTGCGATTGTACAGTTTTTGACCACTGCCGTTTTGAGAACATTAGAAAATGATGGTATGTCAGGTATTCCTAAGACCGCTATTATGGGGATTGTGCGCCAACTTGCTAGAGAAGCAGCGACATCTAATGTAAGAGTGAATGCGGTTGCTCCGGGCGTAATTGATGCTGGCATTGTACATTCGTCATTCACAGTTGATGCTACAGCAAAGTCCGTCATCGATATGTGTCTTGATCGCACACCAATGCCTCGACTGGGACAACCTATTGAGGTGGCTTCTTTGGTTCGATTTCTCCTGAGCGAAGATGCGGGTTATGTCAACGGTCAGATCATTGGCGTGGATGGTGGTTACAGTGCTTGATGGAAATGTTTCTGAAATGAAATAAAAATTAGAAAAACTATCGAACAAAAAAAACTTAATAATCAGCCAAAAATTTTATTACCTAAATCGTATTCTTTAAGTTTAAATTTTTGTACTTTCGTAGAAGACATTGGCCATTCATCGACAAAAACGATATAGCGAGGAACTTTAAAATTTGAGATCTTTCCTTTAGCGAAGTCGACTAATTCCTCAGCGGATACATTTGATCCTTCTTTTTTTTCTACGAAAAGAGCCGCCACTTCACCAAGCCTCTCATCTTCAATGCCCACAACTTGCGTCAGCATTATTCCATCATGATTATTGTAAAAAGACTCAATTTCTAAAGCCGCAACATTTTCTCCGCCTACTTTAAGCATATCCTTCAGTCTTCCATGGTAACTAATAAATCCATCTGAACTTAGAGTTCCTATGTCGCCTGTTGCTAGCCAACCATCTTCAGACAAGGTTTCTTTGGTCTTAATCGGGTCATTCAGATATCCAGGAAAAACTGACGGGCCTTTGATCTCTATTAACCCTTTTTCTCCATTGTTTTTTTGTTCACCTGTTTCTGGATCAATTATTCTTATTTTTACTCCAGGAAATGGCCGACCACTGGTCGTGATCCTCTTCTCTAGAGGATCATCAGGTGAGCCATATGATGATACACCTCCAGCCTCTGTTAAACCGTAAGCCGACACCTGCTTGGCATTTGGTAGCGCATCTTGAAAGGATCGAAGGGTATCTATTGGAGCTACATTATTTAGAATTCTTATATTTGATAATTTAGAGGCATCAAATTCTGGATGATTGATTAGAGCAAGCATTATTGCGGGAAAAGCAGGGAAGGCTATAGTGACTTTTTTTTCTTCGAGAATTTTTATAGATTCATCTGCATCGAAATACACAGTAGAAATATAGGGAGATTTTGATATCAAACATGCAGAAAAGGGAAGAATAGCAGACATGTGAAACATGGGTAATGGATCCCAAAATGTGTCATTTTCGGTCATTGTCCATCTTTCAGCCATCGATACAGAAGAATGGATCATATTGTTATGGCTAAGTGGACATCCTTTCGGGTTAGAAGTTGTTCCTGATGTATACATAATAAAAGCAGGATCTTCACCTTTACTGATTGGCTTATTGATCTCAACATTATCAATACTTAATTGAAGAAATTCTGTAAAATCTTTCAACCTCTCGTCATCGCTTCCACCGATTACGTAAGTGTCGATTAGGCTTCCAACCTTTTGGTTATTTTCATCAAGTACTGAGAGGATTAATTGAGCAAAATTTGTTATTTCATCGGATTCAGAAGAGATAAATAAATATCTACAATCACTATCCTTTAATAAATAATCCAGCTCATTAGTTTTGTAGCGTGCATTTATATTTACGGGTACAACACCTGCATACATTGCGCCATACATAATTTCCAGATATTCAATAGAATTGAATAATAAAATACCAACTCTATCCCCTTTATTTAAACCCAGAGAGACAAATCTTTTGCCATGATTGATAATATTTGTTGAAAACTCTTCACAGGTCCTGACTTCTTTATCAACAATGAGACATTCTTTATCGCTTACCTCGTCCTTGTAGTAGGTAGCATATTCGGACATGTTTTTTATATCTTTTATATTCATTGGTTTAGATCCGCTTTTATATTTATCCAAATACTTGGAAATATCTAGCTATTATGTCACAATTAGTCAAAGGAGAAAGAATAATGGCGTTCACGTTTATTGCTCGTATGAAGATTCATCCAGAAAAAAGAGATACTTTTGTAGAAGCATGTCAAGAGCTTGAAAAAGCGACATTAGAAAACGAAGAAGGTTGTTTGTACTATAAATTTTACAAACTAAGAGATGAAAATTCTTATGCGGTAATAGAGTCCTTTGAAAATGAAGAATTAGATGAAGCCCATCAACAAACACAGCATTTTAAGGATATAGTACCAAAACTTATGGAGTGTCTTGATGGAACATATGTCCGCGAATTTCTGGATCCATTAGATTCATAAAAAAGATATGATCAATATCGGCCTGATAACATCAAAACAAGCTAAGAGACAGCCACAAGCATGGGCTGTCTTTGATGAGACGTCCAACAGACGCATCACTTTCGGTGAACTGGATGATATGGTCAAAAGGATTGCAAATGGGCTAAGAGGTTTAGGATTAGAAAAGGGGGATAGAATTTCTATTCTTTCACAGAATTCGATTGAGTATCTCGCTTTCTTCTTTGCTTGCGGTCAATCCGGACTAGTGGCTCATGCCTTGAATTGGAGATTGGCTACTCCTGAAATAGTCAAGATTTTAGAAAATGGTGAGCCAAAAGTTTTTATAGTTCAAGGTCAATTCAAACAAATAACTTCTGAGCTTCAAAAAGAAATTAATTTTATTGACCATTGGTTAGAATATGGCGAAGGAAGTAACAATAGTTTTGAAGAATTAATAAATTCTTCATCCAATAGTGAACCACAATGGGCTCAGGAAGTAGGGGATGATGATCCGTTCTTTATTTTGTATACGGGCGGTACAACAGGAGAGTCAAAAGGAGCATTGCACTCACATAAAACGGCGTACTTTGGAATGCTTAATCAAACGGTTGCAGAAAGGATAGTTCCGTCAGATGTCTACATGCTGACTGGTCAGATGTTTCATATCCCCGTGCTTCTAGCAATGAATTACACTGCTCATGGATGCCCAATTGTTTTAATGAATTTTGATGCAAAATTGGCACTTGATCTAATTCAACAGGAAAAGGTTTCTGGTTTTCTTGGTATTACAACAATGCTTAATTGGATGATGGCGGTTAAAGGTTTTGATAAGTATGATCTTTCCAGTTTAAGGTGTGTTCAATACGGCGGAGGACCTATGCCCTCAAGAGTTATTCGCGAAACCCTAGATAAATTACCGTGTCAGATAATTCAGGGTTATGGTCAAACCGAAGGCACTACCATGACATTCTTATCCCAAGAGGATCATATCAAAGCGGTCATTGATGGAGTTAATGAGGAAAGACTTAAATCCTGCGGGAGAGAAGGCTTTGTTACATCCGTAAGGGTGGTAGACCCCAAGGGTAATCCCGTGCCGAATGATGGAGAAACACCTGGCGAAATAATTGTACGTTCCGATGCCAATATGCTGGGTTACTTTAGAAGACCCGATTTAACTGAAAAAACTATCCGGAATGGTTGGATGTGGACGGGCGATATAGCCACATGGGATTCTGATCAGTACATTTTTATTAAAGATCGTGCCAAAGACATGATTATCTCAGGAGGAGAGAATATTTATTCGGTCCAAGTTGAGGAAGCCATATGCAAACATGAAGCCGTTCTGGAGGCAGCTGTTATAGGAATACCCGATGACGAGTGGGGTGAATCAGTAAAAGCATATGTGGTCCTAAAACCAGACACCAATGCGACAGAAGATGAAATTATCAATACCGCCAAACAGCATTTGGCTTCTTATCAAAAGCCAAAATCAGTAGAATTTATAGATGAGCTTCCGAAAGCACCAACAGGGAAAATACTGAAAAGAAATTTAAGAGATCCCTACTGGGAAGATTCAGAAAAAAAGGTTTAGATGTCTTCTGCTTTAGCAACAATTTCCGATAAGGTCTGGAGGAATCTTGCTCCCACCGCACCATCTATAGCCCTATGATCACATGACATTGTTACCGAAATGATATCATTCTCAAGCTTACCAACGGCAAGTATTCCGCATTGAGGAGGGTTTATCACGGCAGTAAAAGACTTAATTCCTAACATGCCTAAATTAGAGATAGAAAAAGTACCTCCTTGATAATCCTCAGGCATTAATTTGTTGGTATGAGCCAAATCCGAAAGTCTTTTCACGTCAGCAGAGATTTCTTCAACGCTTTTCTCATTAGCCTTTTTTACTATCGGTGTTATAAGCCCAGCATCGGTTGCAACGGCAATAGAAATGTCGGCATTCTTAAATTGCAACATTCCATCGTCGGACCAATTAACATTAACCGCAGGGTGCTTTGTGAGAGCTGTTGCGACACATTTAATTATAAGGTCGTTAACGGAAACTCTTTCTTCCTTGCTTTTTCCCTTATTCATTTTTTCCCTATTTTCCGACAATTTTTTGGCATTTAAATCAACATTAAGATAAAAATGCGGAGCCGTGTTTTTGGAAGCCGTTGTTCTTTCCGCGATCACTTTTCTCATGCCTGTGTGAGGAATAAGTTCTGATGGGTTGTCTGACTGTGGTATTGAGCTTGCCTCTTCTTCCCCTTTATAGGCGGCTAGTTTTGCAGGATCCGCAACCTGTTCTACATCTTGGACCGAAATTCTACCCCTTCTCCCAGTGGGAGTGATGCTTTCAACATCAACTTCCAACTCTAAAGCAACTTCCCAAGCCTTCGGTGAAATATTGACATTTTCAGGAGGCGAAGAAGGCAGGTCTTTTTTGGCCGCAGATTCTTTTATAGGTTCATCTTTTTTTTCTGCCGGTTGGCTTGAGGAAGAAGCACTCTCTGGTTTGAAGGAAGTATCAGGTGGAATAAAATCATTCGCGAATTTCTCGACTTCATCATCTGCAATTGATTCTTCCGCAAAGACCCCCAATAAGGCTCCTACAGGATAAGTACCATCTGCCTCAACAACTCTTTTTCGGAATAATCCGTCGAATTCCGCCTCAACCTCGTTAGAAATTTTATCCGTTTCAATAACAAGAAGGACATCACCCCTTTTAAAGTTCTTCCCTTCTTCAATGATCCATTCGGTAATTTTGCCTTCTTCCATTTCGATACCCCATTTGGGCATCGTTAGAGCCTCAATTTTTTCTACCATCTTCTCCCTATTTGTAATTTACAGTCTGCTCGACAATATCTTTTATCTTAGCGGGTGAGGGAACATATGCGGCCTCAAGCTCTTTCGCAAACGGAACGGGCGAATGCGGTGCTGTAACTTGCTTAATTGGAGCTTTCAAAGAAGAAAAAACTTCGCTTGCAGCCAATGCAGCTACGTCACAGGCAAATGAACATCTTGGCGGAGTTTCATCAACCACAACCAAACGGCCCGTTTTTTCTACGCTGTCCAGAATAGCATCTTCGTCGAGCGGGCTCGTTGTTCTTGGGTCAATAATATCGCAAGAAATTCCGTCTTCCGATAGCGCTTGAGCTGCGTTCTCACAGAAAGAAACCATTCGACCTGTTGCCACAAGAGTGCAGTCTTCACCTTCCGAGACTATTCTTGCCTTTCCAAAAGGAACGGTGTGATCGCCATCAGGAACATCTCCCGATATTGTGTAAAGGGTCTTATGTTCAAAGAAAATAACGGGATCATCGTCTCGGATCGCCGTTGTTAATAACCCCTTTGCATCAGCTGGTGTCGACGGTATTACAACCTTCAAACCTGGGATCATAGTGACAAGAGGATGTAACGATTGGCTATGTTGGGATGCCGCGTTCATTCCTGCACCATAAGTAGTTCTTAAAACCATTGGACATGTCGCCTTTCCGCCAAACATATATCTAAATTTTGCCGCCTGGTTCATCAGTTGATCCAGACACAAACCCATAAAGTCACAAAACATAATTTCGGCAACGGGTCTTTTCCCCGCTAGTGCAGCACCAGCAGCGGTTCCAACTATACCGGCTTCAGAGATTGGCATATCAATACATCTTTCAACGCCAAATTTTGTATATAATCCTGCGGTCACACCAAATACTCCACCAACAAAATCAGGTTCAACATGTGGATTACCAGTACCGCCAACAACATCTTCACCCATAACAATAACATTTTCATCACGCGCCATTTCCTGATGAAGTGTATCTGTTAAAGCTTCTCTAAAAGTAGTTTCAGTCATATCATTTCTCCTTAATATGATACATAGACATCGGTAGTGACGTCATCAGGTGTTGGTGCAGGAGAATTTTGTGCTTGCTCAACTGCATCATCAATCAGCGCTAGAACCTCATTATCAATATTATCCAAATCTTCGTCAGCAAGTAAGCCTGCTTCAGAAACCTTTGATCTGAAAATTTTGAGACAATCATTATTTTCCCTGTCATCTTCGAGTTCTGTTGGAGCTCTATAATTTTGTGGATCGCCTTCAAAATGACCATAAAATCTTGTTGTCTCGAATTCTACGGCACACGGACCATTACCTTCCCTTGCTTTAGTAATTAATTCTTTCATTACTTCATGAACTTCAAAGAAATCAAAACCATTTGCCTTAACAGTATGTATTCCAAATCCTTCAACTCGGCTTGCAATACTTTCAGATGCAATAACATAGGATGAGTGCGTATGTTCGCTATATCTATTGTTTTCATAAACATAAACGCTAGGGAGTTTTAATATTGCGGCAATATTCATTGCTTCAAAAACAGGACCTTGATTACAAGATCCATCACCTCCAAAAGAAACAGCGACCCCTCCTTTCTTGTCAAGTTTGGCAGCTAAAGCTGCTCCGGTAGCCAGAGGAGGTCCTCCACCAACAATTCCGTTAGCGCCAAGCATACCTACATCCATATCAGCAACATGCATTGATCCACCTTTTCCTTTACACAATCCATCCGCTTTTCCGTAAACTTCCTTCATCATGCCAATAACATCACAACCTTTTGCTATGCAATGGCCGTGTCCTCTGTGTGTTGAGGTTATGTAATCGTCATTTGTTAGATTTTCGCAAACACCTACAGCTACCGATTCCTGGCCCGCATAAAGATGCGTAAAACCTGGTATTACTCCAGTGGCAATTTCCTTATGAAGTCTTTCCTCAAACTCCCGGATGGTTTTCATTTGTCTATATGCTTGTTGAAGTTCCTCTCGAGCTAATTGCATTCTTTCCCCCTTGTAATATCTAGGTTTGTATCGGTTAGAGTTAAAAGTTTTATGACTAACATTCAACTAAAAAATTTTCTAAAGTATGATACAAACCTTACTTTAAATCAACATTTCTGATCGAAAGTCCATTTCACAGATTGTTGAATTAATTTCCTAATATTTTTGTTTTCGTAGGCGCTAGGACCATCTCCACATTGAAGGTAAACTATGTGGCTGTTTTCATATTTTTTTGTCCATCCAATGACATTACTTGTGTCCATATGTGACCATCCTTCATTAGAATACATTTTGCCTTCAAGAGCCTGAGCGGCTGAGAAAAAGTTATCTTTAGTAAATTCAAAATTGCTTTGTAGAAAAGGTGTAAGATCATCCTCAAAGACATGACATAGATAAAGTTCATCTTTTATTTCAAAAGCTTTTATACCTTTTGTAATCGGATGATCATTTATTGGGGAGGCTAAATAATTTACGTCATGTCTATAGCCAGAATCCGAATATTCTTCTCCCCTCACTTCTCCGGGCTGATAAAGAAAACGTCCCCCAACGATATTTCCATACTCCTCCCATAAAGGCCAACTAGCGATTGAGTGATGAAGGAAAACACATCCAATTCCTTTCTCTAAAAGTTTAATGAAACCTTTCTTAAATTCTTCTGATGGCTTATAAAAGCTAGGCTTTGGGGGTGTTGTTTCAAAGTTAATTCCTGGCATATCATAAAAAAGAATAGAATCATATTTTTCAGCTGATCCAGAAATAAGAAAATCTTGTGCGGCTGGATGCTCAATATGAGTCCATGCAAATCCCAAAGAATCAACCATTCCAAAAAAAGCATCTCTTTCAAAAGGGTGACCTCTTGTCACTACTAGAACATTTCTTTCCTCATTGCTTAAGAAAGTTCGTATCCCCTTTGGATGTCCAGGGTTTTTGTTGTTGTCTTCTGCCATTTTATTTATTTATTTCTGGCGGAGATCCCGGCCCTCCCATTGTGTAGGTAGAGTCATTAGGAGATCTATCCCCCCTCAATATGCCAGAAGCGGCCGGTTCTTCATCCCAAGCACCTGTAGCAGCATCATTCTTGTTCCAATCGTATAACGCGTGACGATGTAATATTTTCCAGTCACCATCTCTCTTTTCAAACCAATCCAGATATCTTCCACAAGCAAACATATCCCCAGGAACATTTTCATTAAAAATTCTGTGATAGGCTATGAAATAGCTTTCTGTTCTGGCTGTGTTACCGTCTAGGTCAACGATAACCTGTCCTATAGTATGTTGTGTTCTTTCCATATTCTTAAGAACAGGCATAACCCATTTGATAAATTCGTCGGCAGAACCACGGAAAGAACTGTGATCATCTGTGGCATCACTGTGAAAACAATTTCTCATTAGCTCTTCATCACACCTATCAACAGATCGAGCTAAATTAAAAATAGTCTGCCTAATGGCTTCTCTATCGGCTAATTCTTCAACTGAAATCTTCATTTTTCCCCCTTTTTGATCAAAAAAGCTTTAATCATTAATTTATTCAAGACCGACAATACATTTTGGTCAATTAATTATTTTGTTATTATAGGAAGAAATATTACATTATTTGAAAAAAAAGTAATGAATACGTATTAATTTTGCTGGACAGAAAGTTATTGGTAATAATAAAATAGTAAATATTTTTGATCTTGGGGAACAAATCCCGATCTATTAAGGATCGAAAGATTAGTTTATATTGATATAGTTTATAAAAAGATTTATTTTAAGATGGGATTTATAAGGAGAATGGAATGGCTTTGATACGCTACGCTCAACCGGGTCTACATGGTGATAAAGCACCAGAACCGAACCTGAATTATGAAATAATACCAAAAGAAAGATACACATCCAAAGAATTTATGCAACTTGAATGGGAGCATATTTGGACAAAAACGTGGTTAAGAGGTGGTTTATCGCAAGATTTAAAAGAACCTAATAGTTACATAACTACAGAGATAGGACATTTATCAATCTTATTAGTTCGCGGTGAAGATAGAAAAGTTAGAGCCTTCCACAATGTCTGTAAACACAGGGGTAATACCTTGGCTCAACAAAAAATGGGAACGATTGATAAGACTTTTAAATGCTCTTACCACAGGTGGCAATACGATGCGACCGGTAAACTTATTGATCTACCTGATCCCGAGACATTTCCCCAAGGTGTAAGCGATCCATGCCTAAATCTTACCGAATTGCCTTGTGAGGAATGGAATGGTTGGATTATGTATTCTATGAATCCAGATGTTAAACCTTTGGATAAGTGGCTTGGACCTGTAAAAGATCATTTAGAAGCTTATAATTTTGACAAAATGGATCTTGTCATGGATATGACAATAGAGTGGAATTGCAATTGGAAGGCATCTGTAGATGCATTCAACGAAACTTATCATGTATGGGGAACTCACCCAGAATTAATGGATTGGCTTGATGATATAAATGTCCAGATTGATTTATACGAGACTCACAATAGATATCTTGTACCTTTCGGTATTCCAAGTCCTCGACCACATATTGACCAAGAAAATGTTGGTGAAAATCTTGCTGTTTATATGGAGCAAAACGGCGTTGATCCTAAAGGCTTTAATGGCACGGCCCAGCAAGCGCGTCGCGCAATTCAATTATCACAACGTGAAAGAGCAGACGAAATGGGTTGGGATTTTTCAAACTTGAATGATGATCAATTATCAGATGATTATCACTATTGTGTTTTCCCTAACGTCACTCTTAACACCCATGCCACGAACTATATGATGTTTACCCAAAGACCCCATCCTGAAGATCCAAATAAATGTTTCTATGATCTTCAAATGTTCAGCCTTCCTTCTGACAAGGACAACAAAAGAGTCAACCAAGCACAAGAAGTTGGAGAGAGTAATGCACCAGCATATATGGAAGGTGTTGAATCTGAGGATACCAATAGTAATATTGCTCCTGGAGTAGATGATGAAATGGGTCTTTCTTCGACAGACGGTACTAGACCTGAATTTGTTTATGTAAAAGATGGGGATGAACACACCCTTGGAGTAGTTCTTGATCAAGATGCGTCTAATCTTCCTTATATTCAAAAAGGTATGAATAATCCTTCATATAAAGGATTGTGGTGTGGTAAACAGGAAAGAAGAATAAGACATTTCCATCAGGTCATTGATCGTCACATTATGGAAGGTGGCGGACAAGTTCCAGATTTTAAATAATTTACTCTTAGGATTTCGGCATCGATATGACTGAAAAAAGTACCTATGTATTCTTATGTGATTCCAAGAAAATCGAAACAGGTAAAGAAGCTACTTTTGAGGTAAATGATAGAGAAGTTTTAGTTTGTCGATCAGATAAAGGTGAGTTATTTGCAGTCGAAAATAGATGTCCTCATGCAAACGAAAATCTATCTGGAGGACGTTTTAGAGGAGGTTATTATGCATGTCCACATCACGGAGCAAGGTTTGAGTTATCAACAGGAAAATCCATGACAAATCTGTCAACGAAGCCTTTAATATGCTTTGATATTAGAGAAAATGGTGGCAAAATTGAAATAATAGTGCCAAAAAAAGAAAAGAAGAAATTTGTACCTGGAGGAGCTCCTCCAGGTTTCGGCCCAATGTAGTAAAGTTTAATTAGGAGGAAAGAATGGATTTAGGTTTAAAAGGAAAAAAAGCATTAGTAACAGGAGGAAGTAAAGGTATTGGTAGGGCAACCGCTGAACTCTTAGCCTCTGAAGGTGCTGATGTTGCTATTTGTGCAAGAAATGCGGACGAGGTTTCTGCCGCAGTTGAGGCATTAAAATCTAAAGGTGTCAATGCTATTGGATCTGCTGTTGATGTTGGAGATGGTGATGCTTATAAAAAATGGATAGAATCCGCAATCGGAGAGCTAGGGGGCCTTGATATTTTGGTTCCTAATGTTAGCGCAGGAGGTGGAGCAAATATCGGAAGTGAAGATGGTTGGAAAGCCAATTTTGAGGTTGATATTATGGGAACTGCTCGTGCCGTAAACGCATCCTTGGAGAGTTTAACTGCATCAAAAGGAAGCATAGTGATTATATCTACCACAACCGCACTTGAAGAAGGCCCTGGTAGTGGTCCTTACGGAGTTGTTAAAGCTGCACTCATAAATTATGCTAATCACGTTTCTCAAGCAAACGGTCGTAATGGGGTTCGATGCAATGTTGTATCACCAGGACCAATTTATATTGAAGGTGGGGCATGGAATTTCATAAAAGACAATATGGAAGATTTCTATAATGCGACAGAAAAAGCTATACCCCTAGGATATGGTGCGGCCGAGGATGTAGCGAATGCTGTCGTCTTTCTTGCTAGCTCAGCAGGTGGGCATATTACCGGTACCAATCTGGTTGTTGATGGCGGCTTTACTAAAAGAGTCCAACTGTAGACTGGGTAATAATATGACCGATGACATCAAAAAGAAAATAGACGTAGTTCTTGTGGCGGGTGGAAAATTTCATGATATTGATTATGCTCGCCTAGAACTCTTGAAGTTATTATCGGAAGATGAAAGAATTAGAACAAGGGTATTCGAAGATTATTCTAATCTCCACGCAATAGAAAATGCGGACTTTCTTATAACCTATACATGTGACGTGAGACCAACGTTAGAAGAACAAAAAACATTAAAGAATTACGTTGCACGTGGAAACAGGTGGCTAGCTTTACATGGTACGAATTCTATACTGCAATTCTTATCTCCCACAGGACCTGTAGACAGTCCAAGAATTGCTCCTATAATGATGGAAACTTTAGGTTCTCAATTTATAGCGCATCCTCCTATAGAACCCTATACAGTGACGGTTGCGGACCCTGACCATAAGCTAGTTGAAGGCGTTGAGCCTTTTGATACGACAGATGAATTGTATCTAATGGATTTGCACGGAGATCTTCATGTTTTATTGGAAACTGAATACGGAGGTAAGGCAGCAGGTTTTGTGGAGGAAGATTGGCCAGATTCAAAATGGCCAGTGTTCTA